>DATMSN010000867.1:0-3018 GCA_035565375.1 Duganella sp.
GCGGTGGGCTTCGGCAAGGCCGCGCCGGGCGCCGCTTATCCGACCGTTTATATCTGGGGCACGGTGGGCGGCGTGCGCGGCCTGTTCCGCTCGACCGACGCCGGCGCCGGCTGGCTGCGCATAAATGACGACGATCATCAATATGGCGGTCCCGGTGATGCCCAATTCGTTATCGGTGACAACAACACTTTTGGCAACGTTTTCATGAGCACGGCGGGCCGGGGCATCGTATTTGGCAAACCCACCCCTCTGAAGGGAGAAAAATAGCCCCGCAGATGTAGCAATTACGGACGGGAACGTCTTTTTCATCTAAATCGTGACGGAATCATGCCACAATACAAATCTCACTCCGCAGAGGGTGCGATGAGGCGAGCCGTTTCCGATTGAGGTAGTTGAATATGCAGATGAAGTCCCACCGTATTGCGCTGTTGTTCAATGCAAACAAGATTTTTGACCGCGAAGTCATCGCCGGTATCGCCGCGCATTTGAGCAGCACCCGCGCGTCTTGGGATCTGTTCCTCGAGGAAGACTTCCGTTTGCGCCTGCCCGGCATCGAGCATTGGCAGGGCGACGGCATCATCGCCGATTTCGACGACCCGGCCGTGGCGGCCGCGCTGTCGCGCACCCGCATCCCGGTGGTGGCCGTCGGCGGCTCCTACGCCAGCGAGAGCGACTATCCGGACGGCGTGCCGTATGTCGCCACCGACAATTTCAAGCTGATTAAACTTGCCCATGACCATCTGATCGAGGCCGGCCTGCGCCATTTCGCCATGTTCAGCCTGCCCGAGGCGCAGGAAAACCGCTGGGCGCAGGAGCGCGAGACGGCTTTCCGCAAGCTGATGGCCGACGACAAGATGGAGCCGCAGATCTACCGCGGCCTGGGCACCAGCGCCGCCGCGTGGGACGAGGCGGTCGAGCAGCAGATCAAATGGCTGCATAGTCTTCCCAAGCCGGTCGGCATCATCGCCGTCACCGACGCCCGCGCGCGCCAGCTGCTGCAGGCCTGCATCATGGCCAATATCGAGGTGCCGGAGCAGGTGGCGCTGATCGGCATCGACAACGATCCGCTGGCGCGCATGCTCACCCGCATTCCGCTCAGTTCCGTGATCCAGGGCGCGCAGGAGATGGGGCGCACCGCCGCCCACCTGCTGGACCAGATGCTGCACGGCGTGCGCCTGCAGGGCACGCGCGTGATGGTGCCGCCGGTCGGCATCAACGTCCAGACCTCGACCCGCCACGAGGCGCCCAAGCACCCGCACGTGATGCGGGCGCGCCATTTCATCCGCCAGTACGCCTGCCAGGGCATCAAGACGCACCAGGTGGCGGAGTACGTGGGCATTTCGCGTTCGTCGCTGGAGTCGTACTTCCGCCAGGAGCTCGATTGCAGCGTGCACGATGTGATCCTGCGCTTCAAGCTCGACGCGGCCACCGAGCGCCTGGCGGCCGGCGACAGCAGCATCGCCGAGGTGGCGCTGACCTGCGGCTTCACGTCCGTCCAGTACATGCACGCGGTGTTCAAGCGGGAACTGGGCTGCACCCCGCGCGCCTACCAGGACCGCATGCTCAAGTGCCCCGAGGCGGCGGCCGCGCAAGAGGGCGCCGGGCCGGCGTTGCGCAGCGTCGCCTAACGAAATTGCCCAAGGCAGGCGTAAATCATGACCGTGATTGGTGGTTTTCATAATTGCCGCCACCGGTGAATAAGGTGAAAATCTCCCACGCAGTTTGCTAGCCTGCCTGGAGAGAGAGACCTTGGAAAATAATATAAATTCGATGCTGCCGGACGATGTGAGCCGCGCAGTGCTGGTGGGACGTGTTTGGCGCAATGGCGTCATCAACGGACCGTGTGTGGTCGCCGTACGCAACGGCGAGGTGTTCGACATCACCGGCCACGCCCCGACCATGTCCGATTTGCTCGAGCGCGACGACGCGCTGGAAGTGGCCCGTTCCGCTCCCGGCGAATCGCTCGGCGCGGTGCAGCCCTTGCTGGCCAACGCGCTGGCCGGCGGCGCCGACGACAGCATCCCGCGCCTGCTGGCGCCATGCGACCTGCAGGCGATCAAGGCCTGCGGCGTGACCTTCGCGGTCAGCCTGCTGGAGCGCGTGATCGAGGAGCAGGCCGCCGGCGATCCGTCGCGCGCCAACGCCCTGCGCGCCGAAATCCAGACCATCATCGGTTCCGACCTGTCGGCCATCCGTCCGGGTTCGCCGGAAGCGGCCAAGCTGAAGGCGGACCTGATCGCGCGCGGCCTGTGGTCGCCGTACATGGAAGTGGGCATCGGCCCGGACGCCGAGGTGTTCTCCAAGTCGCAGCCGATGTCCGCCGTCGGCGTGGGCGCCGACGTCGGCCTGCACCCCGATTCGAAATGGAACAACCCGGAGCCGGAGATCGTCCTGGCGGTCAACAGCCAGGCCAAGGTGCTCGGCGCCACGCTGGGCAACGACGTCAACCTGCGCGACATCGAGGGCCGCAGCGCGCTGTTGCTGGGCAAGGCCAAGGACAACAACGGTTCGTGCTCGATCGGCCCGTTCATCCGCCTGTTCGACGAACACTTCACCATCGATACCATCCGCAACGCGGAAGTGAGTATGCTGATCGAAGGCCAGGACGACGATTTCCGCCTGGCCGGCGCCAGCCGCATGCGCGAAATCAGCCGCGATCCGCTCGACCTGGTAAGCCAGGTGTGCGGCCGCCATCACCAGTATCCGGACGGCTTCATGCTGTTCCTCGGCACGATGTTCTCGCCGATCAAGGACCGCGACGCCGTCGGCGGCGGCTTCACCCACCATCTGGGCGACCGTGTCAGCATCTCGACGCCTTCGCTGGGCGCCCTGGTCAACCATGTGCAGCGCAGCGACCAGATCGCGCCGTGGACCTACGGCGTGCGCGCGCTGATGAACCGCGCGCGCGCCTCCGTCGCTTCGGCCTCCAAGCCGGCCGCGCAAACCAAGGCGGAGCAGGCGATCTATCCTAGCCTGGCCGGCAAGCGCGTGGTCGTCACCGGCGGCGGCAGCGGCATC
>DATMSN010000868.1:0-15411 GCA_035565375.1 Duganella sp.
CTGCCGGCCATGCGCCGCTCGACCGGTTTGCCGGTGACCGCGCCGACCATCGATTTGCGCGACAGGCCCGCCAGCAGCGGCATGTCCAGCTCCGCGATCAGGCGCCTGGTGGCCCTCAACAAGGCGTAATTATGCTCCACCGTCTTCCCAAAGCCAAAGCCGGGATCGATACACAATCGACGCGGATCAATTCCCGATGCGATCATGGCATCGATCCGTTCCCGCAGGAAAGCGGTGACCTCGGCGACCACGTCGCCGTACGACGGCGCCAGCTGCATGTGTTGCGGATCGGACTGCATGTGCATGATACACAGCGCGCAATCGCTGTCGCGCACCGCCTCCAGCGCGCCGGGCGCGCGGAAGCCGTTGATGTCGTTGATCATGTCGACGCCGGCGATGATGGCTTCGCGCATCACCTGCGGCTTGTAGGTGTCGACCGAGATCGCCGGCCCCTGGTCGCGCAGCGCGTACAGCACCGGCATCACGCGCCGCAGCTCGTCCTCCAGCGGCAGCGGCGGCGCGCCGGGACGGCTCGATTCGCCGCCGACGTCGATGATGTCGACGCCGTCGACGATCATTTGCTCGGCGTGCGAGATGGCGAACTCCAGCGACTGGTGCTGGCCGCCGTCGGAGAACGAATCTGGGGTGACGTTGAGGATGCCCATCACGCGGGCGCGCGCGCCCTCGCCTTGCAACGGGTAATTGAATCGGCCGAACTGTAGTGTGGATCGCATGAAGAAAACGGAAGTGGGAATGAAAAAGGGCGAGGATTTCTCCCCGCCCTTGTCGTCGCTAGCGGACCGAGCGGCCCACTACTCAGGCTGGTGCGGTCACGCTCGGCGTCACGCCGGTGCCGCCGTCGCTCGGCGGCTGCTTGCGGATCGTCACGCCCGGCTTGGGCGCGCGCGGCTCCAGGCCGGCCATGATGTCGTTGATCTGGTCCGCGTCGATGGTTTCCCATTCCAGCAGCGCCTTGGTCATGACCTCGACCTTGTCGCGGTTCGCCTCGAGCAGCGAACGGGCCAGCTTGTACTGCTGGTCCAGGATGTTGCGGATCTCGGCGTCGACCATTTGCTGGGTCGCCTCGGAAATCGTCTTCGACGCGCCGCCGAAGAAGCCGTCGTTCTGGCTGTCCTCGTAGACCATCACGCCCATGCTGTCGGACATGCCGAAGCGGGTGACCATCGAGCGGGCCAGCTTGGTGGCGCGCGAGAAGTCGTTCGAGGCGCCGGTCGACATCTGGCCGACGAAGATCTCCTCGGCGATGCGGCCGCCGAACAGGATCGAGATCTCTTCCAGCATCTTGTCCTTGTAGCCCGAAATATTATCGTGCTCCGGCAGCTGCCAGGTCAGGCCCAACGCCCAGCCGCGCGGCATGATCGTCACCTTGTGGACCGGATCGGCCTTCGGCAACAGCTTGGCGACGACCGCGTGGCCGGACTCGTGGTACGCGGTGTTGCGGCGCTCTTCCTCGCGGATGACCATCGACTTGCGCTCCGGACCCATGAAGATCTTGTCCTTGGCGTCCTCGAAGTCGATCATGTCGACCAGGCGCTTGCTGCGGCGCGCCGCGAACAAGGCCGCCTCGTTGACCAGGTTGGCCAGGTCGGCGCCCGAGAAGCCGGGGGTGCCGCGGGCCAGGATGTCGGCCTTGACGTCGGTGCCGATCGGCACTTTGCGCATGTGCACGTTCAGGATCTGCTCGCGGCCGCGGATGTCCGGCAGGCCGACCGAGACCTGGCGGTCGAAACGGCCCGGACGCAGCAGCGCTTTATCGAGCACGTCGGCGCGGTTGGTGGCGGCGACGACGATCACGCCCGACGACGCCTCGAAGCCGTCCATCTCGACCAGCAGTTGGTTCAAGGTCTGTTCGCGCTCGTCGTTGCCGCCGCCCATGCCGGCGCCACGGTGACGACCGACCGCGTCGATCTCGTCGATGAAGATGATGCAAGGCGAATGCTTTTTGGCGTTCTCGAACATGTCGCGCACGCGGCTGGCGCCGACGCCGACGAACATTTCGACGAAGTCCGAACCGGAGATCGAGAAGAACGGCACTTTGGCCTCGCCGGCGATGGCGCGCGCCAGCAGCGTTTTACCGGTGCCCGGCGGACCGACCATCAGCACGCCGCGTGGAATGCGGCCGCCCAGTTTCTGGAACTTGCTCGGATCCTTGAGGAAGTCGACGATCTCGTTGACTTCTTCCTTCGCTTCGTCGCAGCCGGCGACGTCGGCGAAGGTGACGGTGTTGTTCGTCTCGTCCATCATGCGCGCCTTCGACTTGCCGAAGGAGAACGCGCCGCCCTTGCCGCCACCCTGCATCTGCCGCATGAAGAAGATCCACACGCCGATCAGCAACAGCATCGGGAACCACGACACGAACACCTGCTGCAGGAACGATGGCTCCTCGGGCGGTTTGACGTCGAAACGGATGCCGTTGTCGCGCAGGTCGCCGACCAGGCCGCGATCGAGGATCGTGGCGGTGGTGCGGACCTTGGTGTCATCGGTGCGGGTCGCGGTGATGTTGCCGCCCTCGATCACGACGTCCTTGATGCGCTTGGCTTTCACGTCATCCAGCAAATCGGAGTAAGCGATGGGTTTGGCGCCGCCTGCTACGCCATGGCTATCGAACTGCTTGTACAGCATGAGCAGGAGCAGTACGACGACTACCCAGATGGCTGATTTGGAAAACATGTTATTCACGAAAACTCCTTGGATGCGGGGCGCATCTTTTAACCTAGGGCTAGAAACCCGATTTTACTCGTAATAAGCAGGCGGTGCCAGAAGCCCACCCGTGCGCAGGGGTGTAAACCCGGCGGAAAGGCACATTATTTGATCAAAATACAGTGCGGATCAAGACAAAAGTGCGCTTCCCTGTTGGATGTGCGGCCCGTGCGGCAAAAAACAAGGGCGATCAAGGATGGAATTGGTCGGAATCGGGCGGTTGCGCCGATGCCATGCCATCGATGGGGTTTTTCAAACCACGGCCGAGCAGGAAAATCTCGGACGATTTGTCGCGGCTGGCCTTCGGTTTTTTCTGCACGACCGTTTTAAACTCTTGGCGGAATTTCAACACGATATCGTTAAAACCCATGTCCTTAAAACATTTGACCAGCAGCGAGCCGCTAGGTTTCAAATGCGCCTGCGAAAATTCTATTGCCAGATCGATCAGATGTTCCATGCGCGCGGCGTCGGCGCTGGCGATGCCGGACAGGTTGGGCGCCATATCCGATAGCACAACGTCAACCTTGCGCCCCTTGACCACGTCCTCGAGCTGCTGCAACACGTCCGGCTCGCGGAAGTCGCCCTGGATGAAATGGAAGTCGGCGATCGGCTCCATCGGCAGCATGTCGAGGCCGATCAGGGTGCCGTTGATGCCGCCGCCGTCCTTGCCGGCCAGCTTGCGGCGCACGTATTGGCCCCAGCTGCCGGGGGTGCAACCGAGGTCGACAATGACCTGGTCGGGCTTGATCAGGTGCTCGTCCTCGTCGATCTCCTTGAGCTTGAACGCGGCGCGGGCGCGGTAGCCCTCTTTTTGCGCCAATTTCACGTAAGGGTCGTTAATGTGGTCGTGCAACCAGTTTTTGTTTAATTTCTTCTTCTTCATTCGCGTAGAATACTGCCTTTAAGGGAACCACTAAAAATTTATTATGCAAAAACTTACACCCGTTGAGCGCAGCGCCCTGCGCGCCGAAGCTCACGCGCTCAAGCCCATCGTCCTGATCGGCGAAGCGGGATTGACCGCCAACGTGCTCAAGGAAATCGCCCTGGGCCTCGATTCGCACGGCCTGATCAAGGTCCGCGTGTTCGGCGACGACCGCGAGGCGCGCGCCGCCATGTACGACACCATCTGCGAGCAACTCGACGCCGCGCCGGTGCAGCACATCGGCAAGCTGCTGGTGCTGTACCGCCCGAAAGTGGAAACCACGAAGGAACGTTCGACGTCCGGCAAGGGCCTGCGCGAAGTGACCATCGTCAAGCCCAGCCCGAGCGGCACCAAGCGCCCGTCCGTGACCAAGGTGCTGTTGAAGGGGAATGAACGCGTGACGCAAGGCGGCAACATCAAGCGCGCCAAGCCGCAGCAGAAATCCTCGAAGAAGAGCGCTCTGGGTTCGAAATAAACCCGGGCATCGTCCTTTCCCCGGCGGGGAAAGGACGAAAACTTTACATTACCGCTAAGTTATTGCTTGATCACCAGCCAGGCGGCCAGCAAACTCTGCACCAAAAACAGACCGCTGGAAATGCCGTGCAGGATGCCGAATTCGTTCTTGGCGGCCGCGTCCATCACACCGCCCGGCCCCGCCGCGGCCCGCAACGCGGCCATCATCGGCTGCAGGCCGAAGTGCGACACCAGCGTACATCCCAGCATCACCAGCACCACGGCCAGCAGCGTCTTGCGCGACTTGACCTCGGAGTTGCGCGCCGAGCCGGCGAAAATCCCGGCCGTCTCCGTGCCCTTGCTCACCCATATCAGCACCAGCATGATCACGGCGCAGGCGATCGACAGCCAGGCGAGGTTGTTGAATAAGCTGGCGGCGATGGTGCCGGCCAGCGCGCGGTCGGCCAGGGTGGCGAACAAGGTCGGGGCGGCCAGGTAGCCGATCGCCCACAGACTGCCCGCCCACAGCGTCGCGACCAGCAAACGGAATCGTGCAAGCAACATCAGATGTAACGCACTACCAGGATTTCGTATTCGCGCGGGCCGGACGGCGCCTGCACTTCCACCACGTCGCCGGCCGACTTGCCGATCAGCGCGCGGGCGATCGGCGAGGTCACCGACACTTTGCTCAATTTCAAATCCGCCTCGTCCAGGCCGACGATCTGGTAGGTCACTTTGGCGCCCGATTCCAGGTCTTCCAGGTCGACGGTCGACGCGAACACGACGCGGCCTTCGGCGTCCAGGGTGGTCGGATCGATGATCTGCGCGGCGCTCAGCTTACCTTCCAATTCCGCGATGCGGCCCTCGACGAACGCCTGGCGTTCCTTGGCGGCATCGTACTCGGCGTTTTCAGACAGGTCGCCATGCGAACGCGCTTCAGCAATCGCGTCGATCACGATACGGCGTTCTTTGGTCTTCAACTGGTGCAACTCTTCTTTCAAGAGCTCGGCGCCGTACTTGGTAAGTGGAACTGAAGTCATGTTGTTTATTTACTCTGGTTTTACAATGGAAAACCACAGAGGCCACGCCAACTGCAGCGCGAGCTCTGTGGTTCAAAAGTACTGCTAAGCCTTAGTGTAAGGTTTTATGCAGCCCTTGTAAATCGTACACTTGCAGTTCGTCCAAATGACGAATGCCTTCGACCGCCGCTTCGGCGCCGGCGATGGTGGTGTACGTCGTCACGCGCGAGGCCAGCGACGAGGTGCGGATCGCGCGCGAGTCGGTGATGGCGCTGCGCTTCTCCTCGACGGTGTTGATCACCAGGACGATCTCGTGGTTCTTGATCATGTCGACGATGTGCGGACGGCCCTCGACCACCTTGTTGACGGCGGTCACCGGAATGCCGGCGGCCGAGATCACGGCGGCGGTGCCCTTGGTCGCCACCAGCGAGAAGCCGATCTCGACCAGGTCGCGCGCGACCTTGACGGCGCGCGGCTTGTCGGACGATTTCACCGACAGGAACACCTTGCCCGACTTCGGCAGCTTGACGCCGGCGCCCATCTGCGACTTGACGAAGGCCTCGCCGAAGGTCTTGCCCACGCCCATGACTTCGCCGGTGGACTTCATCTCCGGTCCGAGGATGGTGTCGACGCCGGGGAACTTGACGAACGGGAACACGGCTTCCTTGACGCTGAAGTAAGGCGGCACGACCTCGGTCGTGATGCCCTGCTGCGCCAGGGTCTGGCCGACCATGCAGCGCGCGGCGATCTTGGCCAGCTGCAGGCCGGTCGCCTTCGACACGAACGGCACCGTGCGCGAAGCGCGCGGATTCACTTCCAGCACGTAGACCACGTCCTTCATTTCGCCATCCACTTCCTGCTTCTGGATCGCGAACTGCACGTTCATCAGGCCGACCACGTTAAGGCCCTTGGCCATCAGCGAGGTCTGGCGCTTCAATTCATCGATGGTGTCCTGCGCCAGCGAGTACGGTGGCAGCGAGCAGGCCGAATCGCCCGAGTGCACGCCGGCTTGCTCGATGTGTTCCATCACGCCGCCGATGAAGGTGGTTTCGCCGTCGGAGATGCAATCGACGTCGCACTCGATGGCGTCGTTCAGGAAGCGGTCCAGCAGCACCGGCGAATCGTGCGACACCTTGACCGCTTCGCGCATGTAGCGTTCCAGGTCGCGCTGCTCGTGGACGATTTCCATCGCGCGTCCGCCCAGCACGTACGAAGGGCGCACCACCAGCGGGTAGCCGATTTCCTGCGCCAGCGCCAGGGCGTCGGCCTCGGTGCGCGCGGTGCGGTTGGGCGGCTGGCGCAGATTGAGCTTGTGCAGCATCTTCTGGAAACGCTCGCGGTCTTCGGCGGCGTCGATCATGTCCGGCGAGGTGCCGACGATCGGCACGCCGTTCGCCTCCAGGTCCAGCGCCAGTTTCAGCGGGGTCTGGCCGCCGTACTGCACGATCACGCCGACCGGTTTTTCCAGGTCGACGATTTCCAGCACGTCTTCCAGGGTCAGCGACTCGAAGTACAGGCGGTCGGAGGTATCGTAGTCGGTCGACACGGTCTCCGGATTGCAGTTGACCATGATGGTCTCGTAACCGTCCTCGCGCATCGCCAGCGCCGCGTGCACGCAGCAATAGTCGAATTCGATACCCTGGCCGATGCGGTTCGGGCCACCGCCCAGCACCATGATCTTCTTCTTGTCGGTCGGATTGGACTCGCACTCTTCATCGTAGGTCGAGTACATGTACGCGGTGTTGGTCGAGAACTCGGCCGCGCAGGTGTCGACCCGCTTGTAGACCGGACGGATGCCCAGCTCATGGCGGCGCGCGCGCACGGCCTTGGCGTCGGTCTGCAGCAGGAAGGCCAGGCGGCGGTCCGAGAAGCCTTTTTGCTTCAGCTTGTACAGCACGGTCTTGTCGAGCTGCTCCAGCTTCTGCGTGTCCATCCACAGTTCCAGGTCGACGATCTCTTTGATCTGGATCAGGAACCACGGGTCGATCTTGGTCAACGCGTGCACTTCGTCCAAGGTGAAGCCCTGCGCGAAGGCGTCGCCCACGTACCAGATACGCTCGGGACCGGGCTCGCCCAGTTCCTCTTCGATCTTCTCGCGGTCCTTGGTTTTTTCGTTCAGGCCGTCGACGCCCACTTCCAGGCCGCGCAAGGCCTTCTGGAACGATTCCTGGAAGGTGCGGCCGATCGCCATCACCTCGCCGACCGATTTCATCTGCGTGGTCAGGTGGTGGTCGGCGGTCGGGAACTTCTCGAACGTGAAGCGCGGGATCTTGGTCACGACGTAATCGATCGACGGCTCGAATGAGGCCGGGGTGGCGCCGCCGGTGATCTCGTTGCGCAGCTCGTCGAGCGTGAAGCCCACGGCCAGCTTGGCCGCGACCTTGGCGATCGGGAAGCCGGTGGCCTTCGAGGCCAGCGCCGACGAACGCGACACGCGCGGATTCATCTCGATGACGATCATGCGGCCGTCGGCCGGGTTGATCGAGAACTGCACGTTCGAGCCGCCGGTGTCGACGCCGATCTCGCGCAGCACCGCCAGCGAGGCGTTACGCATGATCTGGTATTCCTTGTCGGTCAGCGTCTGCGCCGGGGCGACGGTGATCGAGTCGCCGGTGTGCACGCCCATCGGGTCCAGGTTCTCGATCGAGCAGATGATGATGCAGTTGTCCGCCTTGTCGCGCACCACTTCCATCTCGTACTCTTTCCAGCCCAGCAGCGATTCCTCGATCAGCAGCTCGTGGGTCGGCGACGCCTCCAGGCCGCGTTTGCAGATCGCTTCGAATTCTTCCTCGTTGTAGGCGATGCCGCCGCCGCTGCCGCCCATCGTGAACGACGGACGGATGATGGTCGGGAAGCCCACTTCGCGCTGCACGGCCCACGATTCTTCCAGCGAGTGCGCGACGCCCGAGCGTGCCGAACCCAGGCCGATCTTGGTCATCGCGTCCTTGAACTTGGAGCGGTCCTCGGCCTTGTCGATGGCTTCCGGCGTGGCGCCGATCAGTTCGACCTTGTATTTATCCAGGATGCCGTGGCGATGCAGGTCCAGCGCGCAGTTCAGCGCGGTCTGGCCGCCCATGGTCGGCAGGATCGCGTCCGGCTTTTCCTTGGCGATGATCTTCTCGACGACTTGCCACGTGATCGGCTCGATGTAGGTGACGTCGGCCATTTCAGGGTCGGTCATGATGGTCGCCGGATTGCTGTTGACCAGGATGACTTTGTAGCCCTCTTCGCGCAGGGCCTTGCAGGCCTGGGCGCCGGAATAATCGAACTCGCAAGCCTGGCCGATAATGATCGGACCAGCGCCAATAATCAAAATACTTTTAATGTCTGTACGTTTAGGCATCTTATTTTTTCTCCGTTGCTTCCATCATGCTGATGAAGCGGTCAAACAGGTAAGCGACGTCAGTCGGGCCGGGCGAGGCTTCAGGGTGGCCCTGGAAGCAGAACGCCGGTTTGTCGGTGCGGGCGAAGCCCTGCAGCGAGCCGTCGAACAACGAGCTATGGGTAACGCGGGTGTTGGCCGGCAGCGTCGCGGCGTCCACGGCGAAACCGTGGTTCTGCGAGGTGATCATCACCTTCTTGCTGTCCAGGTCCTGCACCGGGTGGTTGGCGCCGTGGTGGCCGAACTTCATCTTCAGCGTCTTCGCGCCGGAGGCCAGTGCCATGATCTGGTGGCCGAGGCAGATACCGAAGACAGGGATGCCCTTCTCGATCAATTCCTTGGTGGCCTTGATCGCGTAGTCGCATGGCTCCGGGTCGCCGGGACCGTTCGACAGGAACACGCCGTCCGGATTGAGCGCCAACGCGTCGGCGGCGGTGGCTTGCGCCGGCAGCACGGTCACTTTGCAGCCGCGTTCGACCAGCATGCGCAGGATGTTGCGCTTGACGCCGTAGTCGTAGGCGACCACGTGGAACTTGGCTTCGACCAGTTTGCCGTAGCCGTCGCCCAGCTTCCATTCCGCTTCGGTGAACTCGTAGGCGGTCTTGGTCGAGACGACCTTGGCCAGGTCCATGCCGGCCAGGCCGGGGAAGGAACGGGCCAGTTCCAGCGCTTGCGCGGTGGACGGCTCGTTGCCCTGGGTGCCGACCAGGATGGCGCCGGACTGGGCGCCTTTTTCGCGCAGGATGCGGGTCAGTTTGCGGGTATCGATACCGGCGATGGCGACGACGTTCTCGGCCTTCAGGTAATCGGACAGCGACTGGGTGGAGCGGAAGTTCGACGCGATCAACGGCAGGTCACGGATGATTAGGCCTGCGGCGTGGACTTTCGAGGACTCGACGTCTTCCGGATTGACACCGGTGTTGCCGATGTGTGGATAGGTCAGGGTGACCATTTGACGGCAATAGCTGGGATCGGTCAGGATTTCCTGATAGCCGGTCATGGACGTATTGAAAACGACTTCCCCGGTGGTATGGCCGGCGGCGCCGATTGAAAAACCTTTGAAAATGGTTCCGTCAGCGAGGGCCAGTATGGCTGGAACGGCGGGGCCAGAAAAAAATGGCGGCAAGGGTAACTCCTGATAAAGTTACCGTAGCTGCGCCACGTCAGACGACCGTCGTGTATCCCCCGCCGTCGCAGGCCGGGGTAGAAGGTCAGATTGAATATGGAGTGAGTGGTGGTCGGCTACGGTAGAGGTGAGATTGGCTAAACCTTTGAATTATAACCAAATCCACCCTGCTTGGCAATGGCGGGGGCGGCGAAATCGTGGCAAAAAAAATCGCCCGTAGCGGACGATTTCTTTTCCTTGCCAGATCATCATGTAACACTCCGGGGTCAGGTCCACCAATGCTACACGGCCTGATCCTTAGAGCATCCACGTAGGGCGGATTAGCGAAGCGTAATCCGCCATGCATGCGCCGCCGACGGCGCGTGCCCGCCCCTAGTGTCGAGCCCGTGTAGCAATGGTGGACCTGACCCCGGAGCTACCGGAGCTTAAGCGAGCGCGGCGATGCCGGCTTTGGCGATTTGCGCGTCTTCCGCCGATTTGACGCCCGAGACGCCGACGGCGCCGATGATGTGGCCGTCCACGATGATCGGTACGCCGCCCTCGAGCATGCCGTCGGTCTGCGGCGCCGGCGCGCTCAGGAACGAGACGCGGCCGTTGTTGATCATGTCCTCATAGATCTTCGATTCGCGGCGACCCAGCGCCGACACGCGCGCCTTGGCCGGGGCGATGTGCGACGACAGCGGCGCGGCGCCGTCCTGGCGCTGCAACCACAGCAGATGGCCGCCGTCGTCGACGATGGCGATCACGACCGCCCATTTGTTGGCAACAGCCTCGGCTTCAGCGGCGGCGGCGATTTTCTTGACGTCGGCGAGCGACAGATATGGTTTGGTTTGCATGGTTCTTCCTTATTGTTGTAGCGGTGATAATAGAGGATGCGGTAAAGCCTACGGCTTGCGCCGCGCTTCGAGTTTATGTTTGATCTGCGCCATCACCAGCGCGGCCGCCTGCTCGCCCGCCAGGATCGCCTGGTTGCGCCCGGCGAAGTCGTTGCCGGCCATTTTTCCCAGGCTCGGCGCGATGACGATATCGGCGTCCTTCAATTCATACTGGTTGATGCGCTGCCCCATGATGCTGAAGGTCTGCATGATCACGTCCACCGAGCTGACCGTGGCCTGCACGTCGGCCTGCGTGGAGATGTTGACGGCGATGACGAAGTCGGCGCCCATGTCGCGCGCGAAGCGCACCGGCACCGGCGCCACCAGGCCGCCGTCGACGTACGAGCGCCCGCCTATCGTCACCGGCTGGAACACGCCCGGCACCGCCGACGACGCGCGCACCGCCATGCCGGTGTTCCCGCGCTGGAAAAGTATCGGCTGGCCACTCTTCAAATCCGTCGCCACCGCGCCGAACGGCACCTTGAGCTTTTCCATCGGCTGGTTGTTGACCGCCTTGTTGACGTAGGCCTGCAGCGCCTCCCCTTTCAACACGCCGGTGCTTTTGCCGAACAGCGGCATGGCCCAGTCGGAGATCGCCGCTTCGTCCATGTCGAAGGCGATTTTTTGCAGCTGGAAGCCGGTGTTCCCCGCGGCGTACAGCGCGCCGACCACGCTGCCGGCGCTGGTGCCGACCACCAGGTCCGGATAAATGCCCTGCGCTTCGAGCGCCTTGATCACGCCGATGTGGGCGAAGCCGCGCGCGGCGCCGCCTCCCAGCGCGAGGCCGATCTTGATTTTGCGCGGCGGTAGCGGCTCCGGCACGGCGATCGGTTGGACCGGCGTTTCAACGGTCGGCGCGGTTTTGCAGCCGATGATGGCGGTTGCGGCGAAGGTGGCTAAAGCGGCAAGGGTAAGACGGCGTAGTTGCATGAGTTGGTATAGTGGCTGAATTGGCGCAGCAGATTGTAACTGAATAGGCCCAAACGACTCCAAACGCGCACGTCTTTGAGCGAAAGGCGTATTCGGATTGGTTGATAATCGCGCTATCTCGTTTTGCAAGGCACTCCATGAAACGCATCCTCGCCACCGTCCTCCTTTGCATCGTGGCCAGCGCGCACGGAGCGCCGCACGCGGCGCCGGCCCGCGAGACGCGCGACCTCTCCGGTGAATGGCGTTTCGCCATGGACCGCGACGACGAGGGCGTAAGCCAGGCGTGGTTCACCCGCGATCTGAAGGACGGCATCGCCCTTCCCGGCATCCTCCAGGCGCAGGGCTACGGCGACGACATCACCGCCAAAACGCCGTGGGTGCTATCGCTGTACGACAAGAACTGGGACCAGCGCGAAGACTACAAGACCCACACCGCCGCCGGCAACGTCAAAGTGCCCTTCCTCTCGCAGCCGCCCAAGCACTATCTCGGCGCCGCCTGGTACCAGCGCGACGTCGACGTGCCGGCCGCCTGGCGCGGCAAGCGCGTGGCCTTGTTCCTGGAGCGTCCGCGCTGGGGATCGACCTTGTGGATCGACGAGCGCAAGGTCGGCTCCAATCTCAGTCTGGTGGCCGAACACGAATACGACCTGGGGCTGCTGGCGCCGGGCCGGCACCGCGTCTCCGTGCGCGTCGACAACCGCATGCTGATGCCCTACCGGCCCGACGCCCACAGCGTCTCCGACTCCCTCGGCATGAGCTGGAACGGCATCGTCGGCAAAATGGAGTTGCGCGCCACCTCGCCGGTATGGCTGGACGACGCGCAGGTCTATCCCGACGTGAAGACGAAAACGGCGCGCGTCAAAATCAGCATCGGCAATGCCGGCGGCCGCGCAGGCGGCGGCACCCTGACGGCCAACGGCGCGGCATACAAAGTCAAATGGAGCGCACAAGGCGGCAGCGCCGAGATCAAGGTGCGCTTCCCGGCGAACACGCCGACGTGGGATGAATTCAACCCGGCGCTGCAAACCATCCGTCTCCAGCTCAAGGGCGCGGGCGCCGCCGACACGCGCGACGTCAGCTTCGGCTTCGCTCAGATCGCGGCCAAGGGTAATCAGTTCCTGCTGAATGGACGTGTGCTGTTCTTGCGCGGCACCCACCACGGCGGCGACTTCCCGCTGACCGGCTATCCGCCGACCGACGTCGCCTACTGGCGCAAGATCATCCAGATCAACAAGGACTGGGGCATCAACCACATACGCTTCCATTCCTTCTGCCCGCCGGAAGCGGCGTTCCAGGCGGCCGATGAACTGGGCGTATACCTGCAGCCGGAACCGGGCATGTGGAACGAGATCTCCCCCGGCACGCCGATGGACAGGATGCTGTACGAAGAGACCGAGCGCATGATCAAAGCCTACGGCAATCATCCGTCCTTCATCCTGCTCAGCCCCGCCAACGAACCCAAAGGCCGCTGGAAGGAGGCCTTCGACACCTGGATCGCCCACTACCGCAAGGCCGACCCGCGCCGACTGTACTCCAACGGCACCGGCCACACCGAGAAGGAAGTTCCCGGCCTGGCCGACGGCACCGACTTCCTGTCGATGCAGCGCATCGGCGCCAAGCCGCTGCGCGGCGAAAAAGGCTGGTTCGGCCGCGACTACGGCGCCTCCCTGGCCGGCGTCAACGTGCCGGTGGTGTCGCACGAGACGGGCCAGTGGGCGGCCTATCCCGACTACGACATCATCCGCAAGTTCCGTGGCTACCTGCGTCCCGGGAACTACGAGATCTTCCGCGACTCGCTGGCCCGCCACGGCATGGCGGCGCGCGACAAGGACTTCGCCTGGGCTTCGGGCAAATTCCAGGTGCAGGCCTACAAGGAGGAAATCGAGGCGAACCTGCGCACGCCCGGCTTGATGGGCTATCAACTGCTCGACCTGCACGACTATCTGGGCCAGGGCACGGCGCTGGTGGGCATTCTGGACACGTTCTGGGAGCCGAAAGGCTACGCCTCCGCCGAGGAGTTCCGCCGCTTCAACGGCCAGACCGTGCCGCTGGCGCGCCTGCTCAAGCGCACCTGGACCACCGACGAAACGCTGACGGCGGACGTGGAGATCGCCCACTTCGGCGCCGCGCCGCTAGCCGACGCGCAGCCATGGTGGAAGCTGATCGACGCCACCGGCCGCGTCGCCGCCGGCGGAGACTTCGCCCGCCGCACCATCGACATCGGCAAGAACATCCCGCTCGGGCAGATCCGGCTGTCGTTGGCGGAGCTGACGGCGCCGCAGGCCTATCACCTGCAGGTCGGCATCGGCGGCGCCACCGAAACGCTGGCGGAGAACGACTGGACCATCTGGCTCTATCCCGCCAAAATCAGCGCGCCGGAACCGGCCGACGTGCTGGTCACGCACAGCTGGCCGGCCGCCGAAAGGCGCCTCGCGCTTGGCGGCAAAGTGCTGTTCCTGCCGTTGGCGTCGGATCTGGACTGGAGCGGCCCGCCGCTCGACAGCGTGCCGGTGTTCTGGAACCGCCTGATGAACCCAGCCTGGAGCCGCACGCTCGGCGTCTGGATCGACAACAAGCATCCGGCGCTGACGCAGTTCCCCACCGACCGTTTCAACGACTGGCAATGGTCGGAGCTGATCAAGGGCGCGCGCACCGTCAATCTGGACCGGCTGCCGCCGGCGCTGCAACCCATCGTGCAGCCGGTCGACGACTGGAACCGCAACTTCAAACTGGGCCTGCTGCTGGAGGCGAGGGTCGGCGACGGCAGGTTGATGGTCGCCAGTCCGGACCTGGAAACCAATCTGGATAGGCGCGTCGTCGCGCGCCAGCTGCGCAAATCGGTGCTCGACTACATGGCCAGCGACAGCTTCAATCCGCAGACGTCCATCGGCGCCGCCGAGTTCCGCAAGGCGTTGTTCGATACGCGGGTGATGAAGAAGCTGGGCGCCACAGCCGACGGCGGCAACAACCCCGCCTACGCAATCGATGGCGATCCGAATACCTTCTGGACGGCCGGTACGCAGGCGCTGGGGCGCACGCCGCAGGCGCTGACGGTGAGCTTCCCGGCGCCGGCTTCGTTTTCCGGCCTGTTGCTGATGCCGCGCCAGAACCACCGCGACCACGAAGGCGACGTGCGCGAGTACCTGATTGAAAGCAGCGACGACGGCAATAGCTGGCACGAACTCAAACGCGGCGCGCTGGTGTCCACGTACGACCAGCAGCGGATCGAATTCGGCAGGAATGTCAGTGCGCGCTGGTTGCGCTTCACGGCCGTGAGTGGCTTCGGCGGCGACAACACCGCCGCCATCGCCGAACTGGCGCTGCTGTACACCGGCGCGCCGCTGCCGGAAAACAGCGGCGGCTTGACGTATCAGCGCGTGCGCCCGGCATCGAGCGATATCGACGAGAACATCGCACCGGCGCCGGAAAAGCGGCCGGCCAAATAAGCCGGGGCACAGACGGAACCACGGAATCACGAAACCACGGAAACACAAGGGCGGATTAGGCGGAACGCCGTAATCCGCCATTTATGAGCCGCCACCGGCATACCATTTATTGCTCCAGGCACGCCTCGAGCGACAGCTCCAACAACGGGAAATGCCCGGTCGGCAGCGTGCGTATGACGGCCTGCGGGAACACTTCCCGCCAAATGTCGCCATCCCGCGCCGGATCGATCATCGGATCGAATTCGCCGAAAATCACCGACACCGGCCCCTGGTACGGGCTGCGCGCCGGCAGCGGCGCGCTGGCGGCGAAATCATCCGACGTCGCCACCGACGACGGCCCGTCGAACACGCCCGGTTGCCGCAGCAGATACGCGAACACCTGCGGCTCGTCGCCCGAGTTCGGGCCGAAATACAGCGACGTCACGTTCGGCAGCAGCCACAAGGCGCCCATCACGTCCCAGAACCGCGCGCGTCCCGGCGCGGCCTCGTACTCCGCCAGCGCCGCCACCAGCTTGCCGGCGTTGGCGTCGGCCGCGT
>DATMSN010000869.1:0-2570 GCA_035565375.1 Duganella sp.
TTCAACGGCGCCGGCGGCAGCCACGGCGCGGCCGGCGCCTCGACCACCACGCGCGCCTCGAGCTGGTAGTCGCCGATGACGATGCGGTCGCCGTCGGCCAGCATGATCTCGCGGCCCTTTCCCAGCGGCCGGTCGTTGACCACGCTGGGATTGCTGCCCACGTCCTCCAGAAAATACGCGCCGTCGCGGCAACTCACCCGCGCGTGGGTGCGCGAGATGTATTTGCCCGGATCGTCGAGCACCAGCAGGTTGTCGGGTCCCCGCCCCAAGGCGCCGCCCGCGTCGGAAAAGCGCCCCGCCAGCGCCTGCGGCGTTGGTTGGTTGCGGTACGTTAGAACATTCAGGGTCAGCATCATCGGTTAATCGTTCGGGTTGACATCAATTTATCTTGACCATGGCGCCGCCCTTGATCTCCATCATCGCACCGGCCTTGGCTTCCATATTGGCGTCGGCGGCGATCTCGATCTGGGCCGACTTGATGGTGATCTTGGCCGCCTCGATCTTGATGCTGCTGCCGCCCACCTTCAACTCGATCGACGTGCCGGCCTCGATGGCGATGGTGGTGCCCACCTTGATCTTCTGCGCGCCGTCGACATCGACCTTCTGCTCGCCGCCGATGGCGACGGTCTGGTTGTTCTTGACGGTCTCCTTATCATCGTTCCCGATCTCCACGGTCTGGTCGTTCTTAACCGTCTCCTTCCGATCATTCCCGATCTCGATGGTCTGGTCGTTCTTGACGGTCTCGCGTTGATCGTTCCCGATCGTGAGGGCCTGATCGTTCTTGATGTCGATGGTCTGGTCGCCCTTGTCGGCCTTCTCGAAACCGACCTTCAGCGTGTCGTTGTTCTTGACGACGCGGTTGTAGTCTTTCTCGGCCTGGACGAAGACTTCCTCGCTGCCCTTCTTGTCCTCGAAGCGCACCTCGTTGAAACCCTCGCCCCCCTTCGACGAATTCGATTTGAGGGTGGACTTGGTTTGCTCGGCCGGCAGCGCGTACGGCGGCAGCGCGTCCGAGTTGTAAACGCAGCCGGTGATCAGCGGGCGGTCCGGATCGCCCTCGAGGAACTCGACCACCACCTCCATGCCGATGCGCGGAATGAACATCGTGCCCCAGCCCTTGCCCGCCCAGCTTTGCGACACGCGTACCCAGCACGAGCTTTTTTCATCGTCCTGGCCCAGGCGGTCCCAGTGGAACTGCACCTTCACGCGGCCGTACTTGTCGGTCCAGATCTCCTCGCCCGCCTTACCGACCACCATCGCCGTTTGCGGCCCCTGCACCACCGGCTTGCGCGCCACCGGCAGCGGACGAAACGCAAAGGCCGTGCCGATCGCCGCCAGCGTCACCTGGAACTCGACGCCGCCTCCGCCGCCGCTCCGATAGTCAGAACCTTTGAGCGCATAACCGGCCTCGGTCACGAGGTAAGCGCGGTTTTGGTCCTCGCGCGGATGCTCGGCCAGCGTGAACAAGCCGCCCGTGTACAGCGCGCGCGCATTGCTGGTGGCGTCGATGCGTTCACACTGGCCGTGCAGGCTTTCCATGCGACCGCGCGCCAGCGAGGTGCCATCGGCGGCCAGCGTGTACCCGCCCGGATAATCGAACATCTCGAACGCGGACTGGTCGAACGCCGCCGCGATCGTCGACTTCACCAGCAAGCCGCCGCTGTTGCTGGCGGCTGCCTTCTCGAAATCGAAATCGTTGAGCGCGAATGCGCTCGACTGGATTTCACCCGACGCCGACCACGCGAACACCATCTCGTCGTCGGTGCTCAGGCGCCTGTCGGCGCTGGAAAACTTCAGCGCCCCGCCGGCGATCTGCACATGCGCGCCATAGGAATCGGCCAGCACCATCGTGTGCTTGTCCGCATCGTGCGTGAAGAAGAAGTAAATGCCGGCGCCCTCCAACAGGCGGCAGACGAAATTGAAATCGGTCTCGCGATACTGCACGCAATACGGCAGCTTGGGGTAGCTGCCACTGAGCGCGCCGGCCGACAGGTCGACCAGGCCGCCGTACGCAGGCGCGCCGCAGACCTGGGCGACGATGTCGGGCACCGACAAGTCCTGGAAGATGCGGCAGTTCGACGCGCGCGTCAACAACCACAGCCACGGATGGACGATGGCCTCGTAGGCCGCCGCGTCGCCATCCCAGCCGTTGCTGCGAAAGCGCGTGACGACGCCGTTAAAATGCCGCACACCGCCGTCGGCCAGGTTGACATGGATGCCCATCGGCTTGCCCAGCACGTCACCGATCTTGATATCCTTTTTGGCGCTGCTCATCTGGACGCGGTATTCCGACAGCCGCCCCAGCTGCTCTGTGCCGCTCATCGAATGGAATAGCAGCGTGTCGTCCGCCAAGGCGGAGGTCACGGATATGTCGCGGTTGGCTTGCGTTGCGGGCATCGGAATCTCGGTTTCTTTCGTATTAAGGAATCATGGTCTTGACGGTGCCGGCCATGCTGAAGGCGATCACGCCACCCCAGTTGCACATGCAT
Source organism: Duganella sp. (assembly GCA_035565375.1). Classification (GTDB taxonomy): domain Bacteria; phylum Pseudomonadota; class Gammaproteobacteria; order Burkholderiales; family Burkholderiaceae_D; genus Rugamonas. The sequence continues at coordinate 2,490 of DATMSN010000869.1, forward strand.
TTGGAAACGTTGTCGAGCGCCGGCATGTTGGCGATCAACACCGTCGGCGCGCCCGGCACCCACGGCGCGCTGGTGGCCGGG
>DATMSN010000870.1:0-2229 GCA_035565375.1 Duganella sp.
CGCGCCTGCGCAGCGCCTTCAACCAGGACGCGCCGCTGCGCCTGGCCGACCTGGAACAGGCGCTGGCGCACGGCGACGGCGAGACCGCCAGCCGCCTGTTGCACGGCATGAAGGGCAGCGCCGGCTATCTGGAGGAGCAGGAGTTGCAGGCCCTGTGCGGCGACCTGGAACTGTGCGCCGACCACGGCGACTGGGTGCTGATCGTCGAAGCCATGCCGAAGCTGCGCGCACTGCTCGAACAGGCGGGGGCGGCTAGCGCCTTGTAAGCCTGATCGCCCGCGCGAACCGGCCGTGCGGTCTTCAGATTCCGCTAAGGGAAGCGGCATAGGATTTGTGCCGTGTTTAAGGTAAGATCAAGGTAAGATCACCACGAGTGCCCACTGAACCCATACGTGGTTGTTGGTGAAGGCACAGGGAGTTACATGAAAGTTCTGGTAGTCGACGACGATGTCGTCTCGCGCATGGTGTTGATGCACTTGATCGACAGCTGCGGCAAGTTCGATATCGTGGAAGCGGAGGACGGCGCCGACGCGTGGCGGCAGTTGCAGGATGGCTTGCGGCCTGCTATCTGCTTTTGCGACCTGCGCATGCCCAACCTGTCCGGCATGGAGCTGTTGCAGCGCGTGAAAGGCGATGCCGATCTGACTGGCATGCCGTTCGTGCTGGTGACGTCCGCCACCGACAAGGACACCGTGGAGCAGGCGACCCAGGCCGGCGCCGCCGGCTACATCGTCAAACCGTTCCAGGCGGAGCAGGTGCGCGTTCATCTGGCGGGCTTCCTCGACCAGGCGGCCTGCGGATCCGCGCACCAGGCCGAGGAACCGGCGCTGACGCTGCAACGTCTCGGCATCAACGCGGAACGCCTGCTGGTCTATCTGAGCGGTTTTCACAACCAGTTGGCCGCCGCCGCCGGCGACATCGAGACGCTGCTGGCCGGGGGCGGGCAACAGGACGCGCAGGCGCGGCTTGATCGTTTGCACGCGGGCTGCGTGACGCTGGGGCTGGACGGCGCCGCCGCCGCGCTGAAGACACTCGTGCCGGGCCGGTTGTCGAACGAGGCGGTGCAGGCGGTGTTGACGGATGTGATCCGCGCCGTCGACCAGCAGGCCGAATCGGCGCGCAAGACCATCCCTGGCTGACAGCCGTATTGATTTTGCTCTGGACATGGGGCTTGATGTTGCGATAGTTTAGGTTTAAAGTATCTCTGACATTGCACATCAGGGCGATCATGACCAGACCTACCGACAGTTCTGCCAGCATCCCGCCAGCCAGCGCCCACACCGACCATTTCGCGCGCGACCATCTGCCGCCGCCCGAGCTGTGGCCCGAGTTGCGCTTCGACCTGCCCGAGCTGCAATACCGGCCGCGCCTGAACTGCGTGGCCGAGTTGCTGGACGGCGCCGCCGATGTGGACGAACGGATCGCGATCCTCGGCGAGCACGGAAGCTGGAGCTACGCCGGCTTGCGCGGGCGGGTGGACCGCATCGCCCACGTGCTGCGCGGCCCGATGGGACTCGAGGCGGGCAACCGCGTGCTGCTGCGCGGGGCCAACAATCCGATGATGGCCGCCTGCATCCTGGCGGTGATCAAGGCCGGCTGCATCGCCGTGCCGACCATGCCGTTGCTGCGCGCGCGCGAATTGTCCGCCATCGCCGGCAAGGCCGAGATCAACGCGGTGCTGTGCGCCGAATCGCTGCGCGCCGAGCTGGAGGCGGTCGATCCGCCGTTGCCGCCGGCGGTGCGCGCCAACACGCTGTGGTTCGGCGGCGAGCATTGTCAGCTGGAAGCGCTGATGGCCGCCCAGCCGGCCCGCTTCGAGGCGGTCGACACGGCGGCCGACGATGTGTGCCTGATCAGCTTCACGTCCGGCACCACCGGCATCCCCAAGGGCACGATGCATTTCCATCGCGACGTGCTGGCGATCTGCGACTGCTTTCCGCGTTCGGTGCTGCGCTCGCGCCCCAGCGACGTGTTCATCGGCACGCCGCCGCTGGCGTTCACCTTCGGCCTCGGTGGCCTGCTGTTGTTCCCGCTGCGCGTGGGCGCGGCGGCGGTGCTGCTGGAAAAACTGACGCCGGAAACGCTGCTCAAGGCGATCGAAAAATACCGCGCCACGGTATGCTTCACGGCGCCGACGTTTTACCGGCAGATGGCGCAGATGGCCGGCGACCACGATCTGGGCAGCCTGCTCGCCACCGTGTCGGCCGGCGAGGCGCTGCCGCCGGCGAC
>DATMSN010000871.1:0-8449 GCA_035565375.1 Duganella sp.
ACGCGGGGGACGTGTGCGCGTGGTGCTTGCCGATGCCCTGGTTCGTTATTTCACCGTCACGCCTCCGGCCAATGTCTCGGATCTGCGCGACTGCGAAGCCGCCGCCGCGCTGCGGTTCGAGTCGCTGTTCGACGAAACACCTGGCCAATGGCTGATCCAAGCGGAGTGGCATCCGACGCAATCATTCCTGGCATGCGCCGTTCCGCGCCTGCTCAGGGCGAGCGTCGAAGAGGCCGCGAGCGCTGCCCACCTGACGCAAATGGGCATGCTGCCGCACTTCGTTAGCGCCTGGAATCAATGGCGTCACCGGGTGGTGCCGGATGGGTGGCTCGTCCTTGCGCATGGGGCGCAATTGACCTTGGGCATCGCGTCACAGCAGAGGCTGCACAGTGTTAAAAGACTCGCCTCTTCCACCGCCTTGGACGGCAGGCTGGACCGTTTTCCCGACCTGTTGCGGCGCGAGGCGCTATTTCTCGCCAAGGAGATGCCGGCTCAGGTGTCGATCATTGCTCCGCTGATGCCACAGTGGGAGCGGGATGGCGCGGAAGGAAAGCATTTCGCGCGCATCGAGCTCGATCCGTCATTTTTTATGGCAGTGCCGCAGGCACTGCGTGAAGCCGCCGCGTTGACACTGGTCGGGAGCAGGGCATGAAACGCGTGGGATTCGATTTTGCGCCGCCATCGCTGGCGCTCGGTTTGGCGCGCGTTTCCCTCTTCGGTTGGCTGGTCGGTGTTGGCGCGGTGATCGCGATCGCCTGCGCGGGCCGCCAGCTATGGTTTATGGAGCAAGAGCGTGAGATCGTATTGATGCAGGAGCAGAATGCGCAACGCCACTTGCGCCGAGCCACTTTCGTCAAGGCGCCACAACGGGTGCCGATTCCAGATGCGCAGGTGGACGCGGTCAATCAAGCGGTTGGACAACTCAATTTGCCCTGGCGGGATTTGTTTGACGCCATCGACACCAGCACGCCGGCGAATGTCGCGCTGCTGTCGATAACGCCCCACGCACGAAAACAACTGGTACGTGGCGTTGCCGAGGCGCCGTCCAGCGCTGCGATGCTTGACTATATCAGGACACTCAAACGCCATCCCTTTTTCAGCGAGGCGGTGTTGACGCGGCACGAAGTCAATGACAAAGACCCGAACCGTCCGATTCGGTTTCAATTTGAAGTCATTTGGCGGACAGAACAATAACCATGCGTGTGGCTTCCTTGTTCCTGCTGCGTTTGCGCTTGCTTGCCATGAAATTTGGCTGGGCGAATTGCGTTGTTCTCGCGCTCGTTCTGCTCGCCTTGATGGCGTATCTTGTCGGCATTCCCTACGCCGCCAATCGACTCCGTACTGAGCAACGGAAACTCGCGCAATCGATGGCGGCACGGAACGCCGTTGTCCCGCCTTTGGCTTCAACGTCGCGCACGGGAAACGATGAGCGGCTGGCACGGTTCTACGATGTGCTAGGGGAGAGCAAGTATGCGGAAGAGCAGCTTGCGGGCCTGTTCGCCATTGCCGAAAAAACCAACCTGGTGTTACAGCAGGCGGACTACAGGTTGAACCGGGATGGCCCCGGCCGCTTCACGACCTATCACGTTCAACTGCCGCTAAAAGGCCCGTATGGAGCGATCCAACAATTCTGCGAGCAGGCCCTTCTCTTGATTCCGTTTGCGTCGCTTGATCAGATCAGTTTCAAGCGGGACGGCATCGGCAGCGACGTCATCGACGCCCAACTGAGCTTTACGCTGTATCTGTCAGCACCGGGCGGCGCGGCGTCGGTTCAAGCGCGAGAGGGCGCGGCGGAATGAAGCTGCGTCACATCCTAATGGCTGCCGGGTTGGGTCTTTCCGCTTGGCTGGTCTTGTTTAACGATAAGCAATCGACGAGCGCTTTGGTCGAGGCCGAGACGCGCGCGGAGAAGCCATCCTCTACCGCCGCGCTTAACCCCGCCCGCCATGTCAAACCTCAGCGGCCTGGCGCGACTGAAAAGACGGTCGATGCTTTGCAGGACCGGGATACGTTGATAGGCGGCGCCCGGTCCGGGTCGGGCGCCGCGCGGCTCTTCGGCAACCAGAGCTGGACACCACCGGCGCCACCACCTCCTGCTCCTCCCCCTCCCCCTCCGCCAAGTGCGCCTGCGGTGCCTTATAAATTTCTCGGGAAGAAGCTGGAAGACGGTGTGTGGGAGGTTTATCTGGCCCGGGATGATCAAACCTTCGTGGCGCGGGAACGCACCATCGTCGAGGACGCCTACCGGGTGGATTCCATCCGTCCGCCCATCATGAAAATAACTTATTTACCGCTAGAGCAATCCCAAACGCTTAGCATCGGAGGAATCGAATAATGGCGTATCCAAGCGTATTGGACGCGGGCCCAAGAGTACGGGGCCCCGCGTGGCGCCGGTCGGCGGCCCTTATCGCAATTGGGGCGATCACCGTTTCCTTGCTCGGCGGTTGCGCGGCGCAATTGGCGTACCGTGACGGAAAAGATCTGGTCGATAGCGGTAAAGTCGAGGAAGGAATGCGGAAGTTGGGTGAAGCGATCAATCGCGATCCGAGCAATGTGCAATACCGTCAAACCTATCTGCAACTGCGCGACCGGTCCAGCGCGTTGCTGTGCAAACAGGGGGATCAAAAACTGCAGGCAGGGGATTATGTCGCGGCAAAGCGACTGTATCAACGCGCACTCGAAATCGACTCAGGCAACGAACGCGCGATCGCCGGGGCGCTGGCGATCGAGACGGCAACGCGACATGTCAAGGTGCTCGCGGAAGCGCAAGCTGCCTGGAGCAAGCAAGATCAGGTCGCGGCCGACTTGAAGCTGAGGGAGATCCTCGACGAGAATCCGGGGCACGCCGGCGCCCAGGCGCTAATGCGAACTGTTCGGGACGCTACCGCGCCGCTGCCCCTGGAGGCTGGCTTGTCGTCCGCTTATCACAAGCCGATTACGCTGGAGTTCAAGGATGCCTCCATCAAGCAGATTTTTGAGCTGTTATCCCGCACCTCGGGCCTGAATTTTCTCTTTGATAAGGATGTCAAAACGGACGCGCGTACGTCCGTCTATCTTAAAAAAGGAACGGTCGAATCCGCGCTGCATTTCCTTTTGCTGACCAATCAACTGGACCAGCAGATTGTCGATCGCAACACCGTGCTGATTTATCCGAACACCGCGGGCAAACAAAAGGACTATCAAGAGTTGTTGGTCCGCTCCTTCTATTTGGCCAACGCGGAAGCCAAAAACGTCGCCAACACGCTCAAGACCCTGCTCAAACTGCAGGATGTGGTGGTTGACGAAAAACTGAACATGGTGCTGTTGCGCGAGAGCCCGGAGGCGATCCGTTTGGCCGAAAAAATCGTTGCGCTGCACGATATCGCAGAGCCGGAGGTAATGCTCGAGGTCGAGATTCTTGAGATTAAACGCTCACAACTGCTGAATTTGGGCGTCCAGTGGCCCCAAAGCATCGGGCTCTCGCCGTTGGCCGCCGCCGGGGGCACCGGACTTACTTTGAATGACCTTCGCAATCTCAATCGTGACAGGATAGGGGTCAGCATTTCGCCCGTCACCGTGAACGCCAAGAAACAGGATACCGATGCGAATATCCTGGCCAATCCACGCATCCGTGCTCGCAACCACGAAAAGGCAAAAATTCTCATTGGCGACCGGGTACCGAATATTACGACGACCTCGACCGCAACCGGCTTTGTTTCCGACTCGATCAGTTACGTTGATGTGGGGCTGAAGCTGGAGGTGGAACCGACCATTTATTTGGACGGCAATGTGGCGATCAGGATCGCTCTGGAGGTCAGCAACATTGTCAGCCAATTGCAGACCAAAACCGGCGTGGTCGCTTATCAAATCGGTACCCGCAACGCGTCGACAATGCTGAGTTTGAAAGATGGCGAAAACCAGGTATTGGCCGGCTTGATCAATAGCGAGGATCGGAAAAGTGCCGACAAGATCCCGCTTATTGGCGAGATTCCCCTGCTTAACCGCTTGTTCGGCAATACGACGTCAGGTGGCGAAAAAACGGAAATAGTGTTGTCCATCACGCCGCACTTGGTGCGCAACATCCAGCGCCCGGCAAGGGATGTCGTTGAATTCGCCTCCGGTACCGGCAGCACATTCCGTCTGCGGCCGGACTCCCGGCCCCACGCCACGGGCTATACCGCCGCCGCCAAATCGGCCGCCGATGCAACCGCCTCGCCAACCACCGGGGCCGGGACAACGGCAAACGCCTCCCCCGCCGATGCGAACGGCGCTGCTGAAGCCGTGGCGCCGGCCCCCAATGCCGATACGCCGGACTTATCCGGCGGCCAGGTGCATCTCGAGTGGAGTGGCCCGACGCAAACACGTGTCGGCGATACCTTTTCCTTGCGCTTGATGATGCAGGCGGGTTCTCCGGTCAGCCGGCTTCCCCTCGTGTTGAATGTGGATCCGAAATTACTTCAGCCGATAGTTTCGAATGAGGGCTCGTTTTTGAAAAAGGGAGATGCGAAAACGCACTACACAAGCCAAATCGAGCCCAATGGACAGGTGCACATCACCATCGCGCGTGCCGGTGCCGGTGTCACCGGCGAGCAGGGCGACGTCATGGCAATCGACTTTCGTGCCTTGGCGCCCGCCGCCGCCGCCCATGTACAGCTGTTGTCCGCCGCGCCTTCTGGTGCTGATGGAAAAGCGATCAGCGTCAAAATGCCTGAAACGTATTCCATTGCCGTCCAACCCTAGAGGAGAAATCATGTCGTTTTTGCGCCGACCTGTGATGCCGCGCGGGTTTACGTTGATGGAGTTGTTGGTGACGCTTGCGATCCTGGGCGTGTTGGCGTCGCTGGTGCTACCCGTGGCCCAAGTCACAGCCCAGCGCAACAAGGAAAACGAATTGCGGATCGTCTTGCGCGAAATCCGGCAAGCCATCGATGCGTATAAACGTGCTTACGATGAGGGGCGGATACGGCGCCGGATTGATAGCACCGGTTACCCACAAACGTTGGATGTGCTCGTGGAGGGCGTGGAGGACCAGTTTGATCCGAAGCACAAGAAAATCTATTTCCTGCGTCGCCTGCCGCGCGATCCGTTCGACCCCAGGTCCGAGCAGCCAGCTGCGGGCACTTGGGGCAAGCGCTGCCATGAGAGCGAGGCGGCGGATCCAGCGGAAGGCAACGATGTCTATGACGTCTATTCACTCTCCGATAAACTTGGTCTCAACAACATCCCTTACAGGAAGTGGTGATGCATGCGCGCCTATCCGCCCGCACAATTCGGTAATTCCGGACGCGGCTTTACCTTGATCGAGTTGCTCGTGGTTCTCGCCATCGTTGCGCTGTTGTGCACGCTCGCGTCGCCGCGGTATTTCCAAAGCATTGGTCAAAGCAAGGAGGCGGTGCTAGTCAAGAATCTACAAACAACCCGCGAGACGATCGACAAATTTTACGCCGATACCGGACGATATCCCGAGTCGCTGGAAGAGCTGGTCGAGAGAAAATATCTGCGCAGCTTACCCGTCGATCCCATCACGGAAAGTACGACGTGGCTGCTTATCGCGCCGGAATCCCCGGATGAGAATGGTGTCTATGATATCCAAAGCAATGCCCAAGGAAAAATGCACGACGGCACACCTTTTTCGGCGTTGTGACGAGGCGACCATGTTGCGATTTTCTCGGTGTGCCGGATCCGTCAAACGGTGTGCGGCCGGCTTTACCTATGTAGGCTTGTTGATTTTTATTGCGATCTTGGCGCTGACGGCCGCCTCGACGCTACAAGTTGGGGCGTTACTACAACGCCGCGTCGCGGAACAAGATTTACTTGCCATTGGTAAGGAGTATCAGCAGGCATTGATCAGCTACGCGAAAGCTACTCCGCTTGGGCAAAATCCCTTGCCGCGATCGTTTGAGGATTTGTTGAAAGATCCGCGCTACCCTGAAACACGGCGGCACTTGCGGCAGGTGTATATCGATCCCATGACCGGAACAGCGGAATGGGGAATTGTAACGGCGCGCGCGGGTGGCGGTATAGCAGGGATATATAGTTTGTCAGAGGCGTCCCCGATCAAGATCGGCAATTTTTTACCTCCGTTTGAAGCATTCAACAATAAGACGCATTATCGCGATTGGATATTTTCAGAATCTCCCGGTGCGTTACAGGTAAGCCAATAGGTCTGCGGGCCCGCCATGTGTCGGGCGAACGGGGCGGGCGATTAAGGCAGCGGGTCGCAATCGGCGTTGTGCGGCGCCCTGCGGCCGTCGGGCACCACCACCGGTCATGGGCAGCCGCACGGTGCTCGGTCGCCAGCGGCTTCGTCGCCGCCGACACGCGTTTGGGGTCGCTGTCGTCCTTGGCAATTTCACTGAAAATGCCATTTTCAGCAACTGCTGAAATCGACGACTTGCTGAGCTAAGGCTCGTAACGGCGGAGTTTACACGTATTGACTGTTAATCGGGTCACAGGTAACGTCGGATCATGGCCTCATTGAGCGGGTACTGCCCGGCATGACAACAAAGAAACGGAGTTCATCATGTTCAAGAACGGCATGCGTCCTGTCCACCCTGGCGAGATTCTGGCGGAGGACTACATCAAGCCGATGGGTGTCAGTGTGCGCGCCGTGGCATTGGCCTTGCACGTCCCCTACTCGCGTCTCAGCGAGATTACCAAAGGCCAGCGTGGCGTGAGCGCTGATACAGCCCTTCGCCTGGAGCGCTATTTTGGTAGCGAGGCGCAAGAATGGTTGAATCTGCAAAGCGCGTACGACCTTCGCGTCGCCGAAATCTCCGCCGGAAAGGCGATTGCCAAGGCGATTAAGCCGTTGCCTCAGGGTGTATAACACAAGGCGTATGTCGAAGCGCGTCCGCGCAGGAAATCAATTTTTTTGCGGCACCCGCCGCAGCGCCGTGAAGGCGGCGAACTCCCACGAGCGGAAGCCGACCAGCAGGGTGAAGCCGTCGCGCTCCTGCGGCGCCAGCTTGCGGTCGCCCTGGTGCAGCCGCGCCAGTTCGCCGGCCAGCTGCTGGATGCGGCCCACCAGTTCCTGTGCGCTCGGCAGCGACAGCCGCGCGGGCAGGCACAGCAAGGTTTCGCCGGCGCCGTCGAAGCTGCCGCCGAAGTAGTCGTTGACCGCGTGCTCGCGGAAGAATTGCTGCACCGGGCCGTCCGGCAGCCAGCGGAACGCGTTCGACACGCGCAGCCGGTAGCGGTTCATCGGCTTGAGCTCGATCACGCCAAGGCGGTCCAGTTCGGCCAGCAGCATGATGCATTCGGGTTCGGTCAGGTCGTAGGTTTCCAGCACCTGCTCCAGGGTCCAGTGGCCCAGGCAGCAGATCGCCATCAGCAGCAAATGCGGCTGCGCCAGCAGCGATTTTTCCTGCGTCAAGGTCAGCGCGTCCGCCTGCGGCGTGGCGTCGGCGGCGCCGCGCAGCACGTCCTCCATCGCCACCCCGGCCGCCTTGCAGATCTGCGCCAGCCGCGACAGCGACATGTCTTGCTGGCCGAACATGCGCTTGACGCTGGACTCGCTCATGGCGATGCGCTCGGCGAGCATTTTGTAGGTGACCCCGGCGGTCCGCATCTGCGTCCGCAACACCTGCAACAGCAATTCCGGTGAACTCATGGATGCCCTTGATAAATAAACAAAGGTATCGTAGCACGGTACTTGCCGGGCTGAAAAGTGGTTCCTGGAACATTCAAATAGGACAACTAGCGGATGTGGGTCACACTGCGCTCGCTGTCCCTCGCAGAAGGGACGGCGCCCCGAACCACTTCAAGCCAGGAAACCTATGTCAACCGTGATCAAAACCCTGTGCGCCGGCATGATTGCCGCCTTCGCCAGCCTCTCCAACGTCCAGGCCGCCGACGCGGCCGTCTCTCCCGGCTATGTCGGTGCCGACATCGGCGCCGTTACCTACGACGGCAACACCAGCGCGCTGACCCGCGTCTACGGCGGCCTGACGATCGGCAGCGGCGTGGCGTTCGGCCTGCCGCAGGTGCACGCGTTGGAGTTAATGTTGTACACGACCAGGCTGAACACGGACGGCTACAACCCGTCTCCCTACGATTTCATTCCGGGCATCCGGACCCGCGCGAACGGCGCGGCCGTGAGCTGGACCACCGCGCTCAAGCTCAATGACAGCTGGTCGCTGACGAGCAGGCTGGGGGCGACCTACACGCACACCAAGAACAGCTATGACACCGGCGGCGCCTATGCCGCTTACAGCTGGAGCCGCGACACCGCCGGCGTCATCGCCGGCGTCGGCGCGGCCTACAAGCTCAGCCCCAACGTCTCGGCCACGCTGGACATCAACTACATGCCGATCAAGCTCGATAGTTACCGCAAGAGCGATCCGACCACCGTGAGCGCCGGCCTCAAATACCACTTCTAAGATTACCCGAGAGCGGGCGCCACCACCGGCGCCCGCTGACGGTTTCACTGCTCGTCCGGGTCCGGCTTGAGCCTGGCCTTGGCCAGCAG
>DATMSN010000872.1:0-2711 GCA_035565375.1 Duganella sp.
TCATCAGCGGTTATTCTTGAATTGTTTATCGACCGAGGCCTGGGTGACGGGGTGGTAATGGTCGCGCGCCTTGGCGTAGACGGCGCGCGCCCAGTCCTTGTCGGCCGTGTTTTTCAGCAACGCCGAATACAGCGGCACGACGAACTTCTGCCGGCCCACGCTCATGAGGAACTTGTTGAGCGGCTCGCGCACGTTGTAGCCCGCCTTGACGGAGCCCAGATAGAAGCGGTACGCGATCTCGTTGTTGCCGCTCTTGCCCAGGCCGAAGGTCTGGTCCAGCTCCCGCATCTGCGCGGCGCTGGCCTTGCCCTCGATATCGTTCAGGAAGTGCATCCACTCGAGCGCGATCCAGCCCTTGCCGCCCAAATCGGCGGTGGGCAGTTCGCCCTTGAGCCAGGCGGCGCGCTGCGCGTCGAGCGCGGCCAGGCGCGGCGAGGTCGCGCGCACGGCGGTGGCGGGGATGCCGGTGCCGTACAGCCACTCGTCCAGCTCCGCCTGCGGCATGTACTCGGGGTGGGCGTCGAGCAGGTTCTTTTTCAGGTAGTCGACGAATTCCTCGGTGGTGGCGGATTTGAACGCGTGCTGGTCGAACCAGCCGCGCAGGAAGGGATCGAACACCTCGCGCCCGGCGCGCTGCTCGATGGTGCGCAGGAACCAGGCGCCCTTCGGATAAATCAGGCCGCCGTCGGCGTAGGTCGACGGATCGATGTCCGGACCGCGCGTGGACAAGGCCTGCTTGGAGGCCGGCACCGTCAGCAGCGACACCAGCGCCTCCTCCTGCTCGACCTGCAGGTTCATCTCGGCGATCTCCGGGCCATAGATCTTTTCGACGATGCGGGTGGTGACGTAGGTGGTGAAGCCCTCGTTGAGCCACATGTGCTTCCACGAGGCGTTGGTCACCAGGTTGCCGGACCACGAGTGCGCCAGTTCGTGGGCGATCAGGTCGACCAGGCTGCGGTCGCCGGCGATCATGGTCGGCGTGAGGAAGGTCAGGCGCGGATTTTCCATGCCGCCGTAAGGGAACGACGGCGGCAGCACGATCATGTCGTAACGCTCCCACCGGTACGGGCCGTACAGGCTTTCGGCGGCGCTGATCATCTTCTCGGTGTCGGCCAGCTCGCTGGCGGCGGCCTCGATGCGGGCCGGTTCGGCGTACACCGCCGAGCGCGGACCGAGCTTGCGCACCTCGATCTCGCCGATGGCGATGGCCAGCAGGTACGATGGAATCGGCTGCGCCATCTTGAACTTCCAGCCGCCGTCGCCGGTGGCGGCGGGGTCGTTGTCGGCGCTCATCAGCACGCGCAGGCCGGCCGGCGCGTCGATGCGGGCGCTGTAGGTGAAGCGCACCGCCGGCGTGTCCTGCACCGGCGCCCACGAGCGGGCGTTGATGTCCTGCGACTGGCTGAACATGAAAGGCCGCTTGCCCGACATGGTCTGCGCCGGCGACATCCATTGCAGCGCGGCGGCCGACGGCGCGGTGCGGTAGTAGACGCGCACCTTCTGCGGTTGGAACGGCAGCGCGATGCGCAGCGCCCGGCCCTTCTGCACATCGAGCTTGTCGAGCATGAAGGAGGCCGAGGTCCAGCGGCCGTTCGGGTTGAGCACCTGCACCTTGGCGATACTCAGTTCGTTCGTGTCGAGCACCAGGGTGCGGGCCGACTTGTCGATCCAGTTCAAGGTCAGCTCGGCGTAGCCGCCCAGCGTCTTGCGGCCGAAATCGGCCTTCAGGTCCAGATACAGGTCGCTGGTGCGGACCTGGTCGTAGCGCGCGTAGCTCAACGGATCGGCGTGGGCGGCGAGCGACATCAGTGCGGTAAGCACCAACGCGGACAGTGTCTTCTTGATAGGCATGGTGATCTTTTCAATGTTGGTCTGAAGCGCGATGCAGAATATCACAGCCATGTATCAGGGATGTGTACGGCCCCCAACGCGCGGCCGGGGTCTCGATGAACGGCTGTGTTAGAATACGGGCCGTAATTGGGGAGTAGTCGGCCCGCGCTCCCGGCGCGGGAACCTGTGTCAACATAATCGGTCCGCAGACCGTGGTGCAGGTGGTTGAAAAACTTGACGAGACCATGATCGAGGCGCGGCCATGATGGGCCGGAGTCGCGCCTGGATCATTGGTTAATCGTATCCGGCCCGCGTACCTCTCAAAACCTCATGGAAGCATTCCTCGTCTCCACCGGCATCGTCGCTCTCGCGGAAATCGGTGACAAAACCCAGCTGCTCGCGTTCGTCCTGGCGGCCAAATTCCGCCGTCCCCTGCCCATCATCGCCGCGATCTTCGTCGCCACCGTCGCCAACCACGCGTTCGCGGCGGCCATCGGCACCTGGATCACCGGCCTGCTGGGCCCCGACACGCTGCGCTGGGTGCTGGGCGCGTCGTTCCTGGCGATGGCCGTGTGGACCCTGGTGCCGGACAAGCTCGATGACGAGGACACCAGGCTGGCCCGCTACGGCGTGTTCCTGACCACGCTGATCGCCTTCTTCGTCGCCGAGATGGGCGACAAGACGCAAGTGGCCACGGTGGCGCTGGCGGCGCGCTACGACGCGTTGATCGCCGTCGTCTGCGGCACCACGCTGGGCATGATGATCGCCAACGTGCCGGCGGTCTACCTGGGCGACAGGATCGCCGGGCGCGTCTCGCTCAAGCTGGTGCACGGCATCGCCGCCGCCGTTTTCGCGCTGCTCGGCGTGGCGACGCTGCTGGG
>DATMSN010000873.1:0-4139 GCA_035565375.1 Duganella sp.
GTGGACGGGACCACGCCGCGGCGCCTGCCGCCGGCGCTGTTCGAGGGCTTCGGCGAGCAGCGCGTGAACGTGCTGTTGCACGACAGCGACGGCACCTTGTGGGTGGGCACGCAGGAGGACGGCCTGAAGCGGCGCGATCCGGCCAGCGGCGAGTTTTACAGCTACCGCTGGGATGGCCTGAACCGTCACGGCCTGAGCGACAACCAGATCTCCGCGCTGTACCAGGACCGCACCGGCACCTTATGGGTCGGCAACTGGTTTGCCGGCCTGGACTGGGTGGACCTGGACAGCGGCGGCTTCGAACGCTACACCGAGTCGTCCGGCGTGCTGCCGAGCGTGCGCAACGGCAAGGTGCGCGCGATCAGCGGCGCCGGCGACAACAAGCTCTGGCTCGGTTCGTCCGAGGGCCTGACCAGGCTGGATGTGGCCAAACGCACGGTCGAAGTCTGGCACCACGACGAGCGCGATCCCGGCAGCCTGCCGGGCGACACGGTGATCACGCTGGCCACCGACCGCAAAGGGCGGCTGTGGGTCGGCAGCTCGACCGGCCTGGCCCGGCGCGATCCGGGCACCGGCCGCTACACCCGGGTGCGGATCGACGCCGATCCCAATTCGCTGTCGATCCAACGCCTGCTGGTCGACAAGGCCGGCGCCATCTGGGCCGGCACGCGCTCCGGCCTGCACCGCGTCGATCCGGACACCGACGCCGTCACCACCTACCGCGCCGACCTCGACAATCCGGACAGCGTCGACGGCCGCGTCTACGCGCTGCTGGAGGACCGCCAGGGCATCTTGTGGATCGGCACGGAGAACGGCTTGAACCGCTTCGACCGCGCCACCGGCAAATTCCGCCACTACCGCCACGACCCGAACAAGCCCGACAGCCTGAGCCACAAGCGGGTGCCGTTCATCTTCGAAGATAAAAAAGGCGTGCTGTGGGTCGGCACCGCCGCCGGCTTGTGCAAGGCCTTGCCGCAGCCGGACGGCGATCTGCGCTTCCGCTACTACCCGGGACAGAACGGCGGCGCGGTCGATCCGATCGGCGCCATCCTGGACGACGACAACGGCCGTCTATGGATCAGCACCACCGCCGGCATCGCGATGTTCGATCCGGACACCGGCTTTTTCAAGCAATACACCGCCAAGGATGGCCTGATCGACGGCTCCTATTTCATCGGCTCGGCCTACAAGGGGCCGGACGGCACGCTGTACTTCGGCGGCCTGGCCGGCATGACGGCGTTCAAGCCGTCGGCCATTCACGACAATACGCGTCCGCCGCAGATCGCGATCACCGACTTTTTCATCTTCAACGAATCGATCGTCAGCGACACGCCGCGTCCCGACGTGTTGCCCAAGGGATCGCTGAACGGCGCCGTGACGCTGACGCTGAGCCACCGCGACGTCATGTTCTCGATCGAGTTCGCCGCCTTGCATTTCGGCGATCCGCAGCGCAACCGCTATGCCTACCAGCTCGAGGGCTTCGATCCGCAGTGGGTGACGACCGACGCCGGCAAGCGCTTCGCCACCTATACCAACCTGGACCCGGGCCGCTACGTGTTCCGCGTGCGCGCCGCCAACAAGGACGGCGTCTGGAGCCCGCAGCCGGCGGAGTTGACGTTGATCATCACGCCGCCGGTCTGGAAGATGTGGTGGTTCCGGCTGCTCATGGCGGGCCTGCTGGCGGGCGCGGCCTACTTGCTGTTCCGCATCCGCATCCGCATGTTGATGCGGCAAAAGCAGGCGCTGGAGGAGGAGGTGGGCAGCCGCACCCGCGAGCTGGTGCTGCAGAAGGAATCGATCGAGCGCCAGAAGCAGGAGGCCGAACTGCAGAAGGAAAGCGTGGAGCTGGCGCACCGCAATATCTCCTTGTTGTCCGATATCGGCCGCCGCATCACGGCCAACCTCGACAGCGAAGCGATCATGACCATGCTGTACCAGCAGGTGCATGCGCTGATGGACGCCAGCGTGTTCGGCATCGGCATTTACCGGCCCGAGCAGGAACTGATCGAGTATCCGTTCGCGATGGAGAACGGCAAGCGCTACACGCCGTACACGCGCAGCATGCTCGAGCCGAACCAGCTGGCGGTGTGGTGCATCAACCATGCGGAGGAAGTGTTCATCAACGACCTGGAACAGGAATACGGGCGCTACATCGCCAACCTGGCCCTGGTCTCGGGCGTCGACAACATGGGCACGCTCGAAGACGGTACGCTGCCGACCGAGCCGCGGTCGCTGATCTACGTGCCGATTTCGGTCGCCGGGCAGGTGCGTGGCGTCATCACCGTCCACAGCTACCGCGCGCACGCCTACCGCCGCATCGATCTCGACATGCTGACCACGCTGGCCTCGTATGTGGCGGTGGCGTTCGCCAACGCCGACTCGTACCGGCAATTGCAGGACACGCAGCAGCAACTGGTCGAGCGGGAGAAGCTGGCCGCGCTCGGATCGCTGGTGGCCGGCGTCGCGCACGAGCTCAACACGCCGATCGGCAACAGCCTGGTGATCGCCAGCACGCTGGAGGACAAGACCACGGAGATCGAACTGCGCCAGCACGGCAATGTGCTGCGCCGCTCCGACTTGACGCAATTCATCGACGCCGCGCGCGAGGCCTCGACCCTGCTGATGCGCAGCCTGCGCAGCGCCGCCGAGCTGGTCAACAGTTTCAAGCAGGTGGCGGTCGACCAGGCCAGCGCCAAGCGGCGCCATTTCAATCTGCACCAGGCCAGCCAGGAAATCGTCACGACGATGAAGAACCAGATCCGCAAGGCGGGCCACCAGGTCGATCTGGAGATGCCGGACGATATCGAGATGGACAGTTTCCCGGGGCCGTATGGCCAGGTCATCATCAATCTGATCAACAACGCCTTGCTGCACGCGTTCGAGGGGCGCGGCGGCGGCGTGATCCGGCTGTGGGCGGTGCGGCTGGGGCCGGAGCGGGTGCGGATCGTTTTCCAGGATGACGGCTCGGGCATCGCCATCGAGCATCAGGCGCGCATCTTCGATCCGTTCTTCACGACCAAGCTGGGGCAGGGGGGCAACGGGCTGGGGTTGAGCATCACGTACAACATCGTGACGTCGCTGCTGGACGGCAGCATCCGGGTCGACAGCGTGGTTGGCGTGGGGACGCGCTTCACGATCGATCTGCCGCTGAAGGCCAGCCTGGCCGGGGATTGAGAACCGCGATGGACCGGGACCGGCGAACCGCGACGGCCTGGAAACGACGATCAATACGGAACCACGTAGGGCGGATTAGCGCAGCGTAATCCGCCAATGCGTGCGCCGCCGACGGCCCATCGATGGCGGATTACAGTGTCACCGCGTCAACTCACACGCCCCAGATAATGCTTTCGTTTTCCTGCTTGGCCGAGCGCAGCATCTCCAGCAGCGGATACGCGCGCGCGTGAAAACCCACGCGCTGCATGACGGCATGTTCCACCGTCTCGTTGTCTTCCTTCTCGTGCGCGTGGACATCGTGCTCGACATCGTTTTCAGGATGGAGTTTGCTTTCGGCCACTTCATGCTCGAGCACCGACAGCGCCTGCTCCGCCTCGGCGGCGGTGATCACGCCGCGTGTGGGATTTTTATGCAGCAGGTCGAGAATGCGTTGGGCGTGCTCCTGATACATCAGGACTTCGGGGCTGGATTTGGATTTGAAGGCAATTAACATGATGCGCTTTCTTAGTATTATTGATGAAAAGGTCGTACGGTGCGCCGAATGACCAGGCAGCGGCGTGCCGTTGCTGTTCACATTAGGTCGTCGGGGAAACTTTACAAGATACGAACTCATCTGTATGGACGTTATCGCACATCGTTAAGCGTCTTTTAAGCCAGCCGCGCGATTTCAGATCAGTTTGAAGGAGCTGAACCAGGTTTCCACCGTGTCCCGCACGATGTTTTTCTCACGGCCCATGACGATGACCTGATAGACGCGTTTATCTTTGGCAATAAAACGCCCGATCAGCAGCATGGGCTCCCCATTCCGGCTCCCCTTCGCCTCGACATCGAGCACGGTTTGCGCGCCGGTCGCCGACGCCGCGCTTTTGGTCACCGTGGCGGCGATGTTGTTGACCAGCGCCGTCTTCATCGCCTCGAGCGCGGCCGGCGCCCGGGCCGCGTCCGCCAGCTGCGCGCTGCCGACC
>DATMSN010000874.1:0-3020 GCA_035565375.1 Duganella sp.
GCTGTACGCGATCGCGCTGTGCCAGGGTTTCCCGACGTCGACCGACCAGCGCACCCGCCGCGTGGCCTGGGACGTGCGCGCCCGCGCCGGCAGCGAGCGGCAATCGCGCTTCGTGACCTTTTCCGAACGCGTCGGCGGCGCCGACATGCATACCGACTCGTCGTTTTATCCGATGCCTGAGGAGCAGTTTCTTTTGTACGTGGTCGCGGCCGCCCGCTGCAACGGCGGCGAATCGCTGCTGATCGACGTCGAGGACGTCCACGCCGAACTGCAACGCAGCGCCGAGGGCCGCGCCGCCTACGAACTGCTGAGCGGGACGCCGCTGCCGTTCCGCGTGCCGTCGGTGTACGCGGCCAACGACGAGCAGCTCGAATACCACATGGCGCCGGTGTTCCACCGGCCGGCCGCGCTCGACGGCGCGCTGGCCATGCGCTGGCGCTACGATTCCATCGTCAAGGGGCTGGCCGCGCGGCCGGAAATGGACACCGCGGCGCTGCGGGCGGCGCTGGAACTGGTCAACGACATCGTCGAGCGGCGCGCTCCGCGCTTCCATCGGCAGTTGCCGGACGATACACTGTTGTGGGCGGACAACCAGCGCACGCTGCACGGCCGCGCCAAATACAGCGATCCGGACCGTCATTTGATCCGCATCCGCATTTCCAACACGCCCAACGCGGACCGTATCGGCCCGTCCGGCATTTCGGCGGATTAAGCATGCTCGCAGCCATCATTCCCGTTTTCCTGATCATTTTGCTGGGCGTGGCGATCCGCCGCTACGCCTGGCTGCCGGAGGCCTTCTTCCCGTCGGTTGAAAAGTTCTCGTACAACATCTGCTTCCCGGCGCTGCTGTTCGCCGGCACCGCCCGGCTGAGCTTCCGCTCGGCCGAGGTCGGCGAACTGGCGCTGGCCACCTTGCTGCCGACGGCCCTGATCGTCGTCGCCTCGGTGCTGGCGCTGCTGGCGGCGCGCGCGCTGCCCGACGCGGCGCGCTCGTCGGTGATGCAGGGCGCGATGCGGCCCAACACCTATTTCGGCATCGCCGTCTCGACCCTGTTTTTCGCCCCGCCGACGGCCTCGCTGGTGATGCTGTCGCTGGCGCTGTGCCTGCCGGTGGTGAACATCATCTCGATCGTCGCGCTGTCGTGGTGGAGCGGCGTGCCGACCGATGTCGCCAGGATCGCCAAGGCGCTGGCCGGCAACCCGATCATCCTGTCGACCTTGGCCGGCGTGGCGTTCAGCCTGTCGGGCCTGGCGATGCCGGCACCGTTGATGAACACGCTCGACATCCTCGGCCGCGCGGCCTTGTGCCTGGGGCTGATCTGCGTCGGCAGCGGGCTGGTGTTTTCGTTGCGGGGGCTGCGTCCGCTGGCGCTCGGTTTCACGTCGCTGCTCAAGCTGGTCGCCATGCCGCTGGTCGCCGCCAAGGTGTGTTTGCTGTTTGCCGTCTCGGCGCCGGTGGCGCTGGCCGCCTGCTTCTACTGCGCGCTGCCGACCGCGCCCAACGCCTACATCATGGCCAAGCAGATGGGCGGCGACACCAGGTTGATGGCGTCGCTGATCACGCTGCAAACGCTGCTGGCCGCGCTGACGGTGCCGCTGAGCCGCCATTTCATGCAGTGGATGGCGTGATTTGGCCGGCGCACGGG
Source organism: Duganella sp. (assembly GCA_035565375.1). GTDB lineage: Bacteria > Pseudomonadota > Gammaproteobacteria > Burkholderiales > Burkholderiaceae_D > Rugamonas. The sequence goes on from DATMSN010000874.1 coordinate 1,647, forward strand.
ACGGACGATACCTTTACAAAACCGTGCGCTGCCACCTTGCGCATCGGGGTATGATCCAAGAGAAATTTGCGGCGCCGAGTCCGCTGCTTGCGCCATGTGTTTTGCCACCAAAAGTCACGTCCACGGTATGACGATCGCCGCCAAACCAAGCGCCGGCTTCGCACAAAACGACCTCGCGACCACTCTGAATCGAGCGACAGCCGCAGGGGAGACCAGAAATTCCGCTGCCAGCAACAGCTATTTCCATTATTTTTCACCGTTACAAAATATTTTGTCCATGACAATTCGATGGCGAAGGCGATAATCAGTTAATTAGTTCTCGATGTCAACTGCATGTCGTGGACAAGGTGTTTGGCGCGGGTTATCCGCACCAAAATGAGCTTTGGAACTGGAAACTTTTGGGCGCGAAACGAAGGTAAAATGCAGGTCGCGCCGGAATAGAACCGCTTCCAGCGCAGCGCACCCCGACCCTGTGCCAACACTCGCGGCTGTCGAAAACGGCAGCCGCTTAAGATTTCCTAATGACAACTACAGTTTCTTCACAACCCGTTTCAAGCACGATCAGCGATGTCGAGCGGGACACCGGCGTTGCCAAGGAGACCCTGCGGGTATGGGAGCGTCGCTATGACTTTCCCCAGCCGCTGCGCGACCCCAACGGCGAGCGCGTCTATCCGATCGAACAGGTGCAAAAGCTGCGTCTGGTAAAGCGGCTGATCGACCTCGGCTTCCGCCCCGGCAAGGTGATCCAGTTCAGCTCGGAGGAATTGCAGACGCTGACCGGCCAGGCCACCGGCGGCCAGGGCGGCCCGTCGTTGCCGCCGCCCGAGCTGCAACGCTATCTCGACTTGTGCAAAACCCATCAAATGGAAGCGCTGCGCCGCCAGTTGTCGCAGGCGCTGTTGATGATGGGCCTGAAGAGCTTTGTCATCGACCTGGTCGCGCCGCTGACCACCCTGGTCGGCGACGCCTGGGCCAGCGGCCAGCTGGCCACGTTTGAAGAACACTTGTATACGGAGTCGCTGACGGTGGTGATGCGCAGCGCCATCTTCGCCATGCCGCAGGCCGCCGCCAGCAACCTGGGCGCGCCGCGCATCATGCTCACCACGCTGCCGCAGGAGCGTCACGGCCTGGGCCTGCTGATGGCCGAGGCCATGTGCGTGGCCGAAGGGGCGCATTGCATCTCGCTGGGCGTGCAAACGCCGCTGCTCGACATCGTCGAGGCGGCGCGGGTGCAGCGGGTCGACATCATCGCGCTGTCGTTCTCGGTGGCGATGAATCCGCGCCAGGCGCTCGACGGCCTGGCCGAACTGCACACCCGCCTCAACGGCGGCGTCGAATTGTGGGCCGGCGGCGGCAACGCCGCGCTGAAACGGC
>DATMSN010000875.1:0-2041 GCA_035565375.1 Duganella sp.
ACGCGGGGGACGTGTGCGCGTGGTGCTTGCCGATGCCCTGGTTCGTTATTTCACCGTCACGCCTCCGGCCAATGTCTCGGATCTGCGCGACTGCGAAGCCGCCGCCGCGCTGCGGTTCGAGTCGCTGTTCGACGAAACACCCGGCCAGTGGCTGATCCGGGCGGATTGGCACCCGACGCAATCGTTTCTGGCATGCGCCGTTCCACGCCTGCTCAAGGCAAGCGTCGAAGAGGCCGCCAGCGCTGCCCACCTGACGCAAATGGGCATGCTGCCGCACTTCCTTAGCGCTTGGAATCAATGGCGTCACCGGGTGGTGCCGGATGGGTGGCTCGTCCTTGCGCACGGGTCGCAATTGAGCTTGGGCATCGCGTCACGACAGCGGCTGCACAGCGTTAAAAGACTAGCGTCTTCGACCGCCCTGGACGGCAGGCTGGATCGTTTGCCCGACCTGCTGCGGCGCGAGGCGCTATTTCTCGCCAGGGAGATGCCGGCTCAGGTGTCGATCATTGCTCCGCTGATGCCACAGTGGCAGCGGGATGGCGCGGAAGGAAAGCATTTCGCGCGCATCGAGCCTGATACGTCATTCCTGATGGCGGTACCGCAGGCACTGCGTGAAGCCGCCGCGTTGACGCTGATCGGGGGCCGCACGTGAAGCGCGTGGGATTCGATTTCGCACCACCATCGCTGGCGCTCGGTTTGGCGCGCGTTTCCCTATTCGCTTGGCTGATCGGGATTGGCGCGGTGATCGCAATAGCTTGCGCGGGCCGCCAGCTTTGGTTGATGGAGCAAGAACGTGAGCTGGTATCGATGCAGGGGCAGAATGCGCAACGCCACTTGCGTCGAGCCACTTCAGTCGAGGCGCCGCGACGCCCGCCTATTCCAGATCCGCAGGTGGATGCGGTCAATCAGGCGATCGGACAACTGAATCTGCCCTGGCGGGATTTGTTTGACGCCATCGACACCAGTACCCCGGCGAATATCGCGCTGCTGTCAATAACGCCCAACGCACGAAAGCAACTGGTACGCGGCGTCGCCGAGGCGGCGTCCAGCGCCGCGATGCTTGACTACATCACGACACTCAAACGCCATCCTTTTTTCAGCGAGGCGGTGTTGACGCGTCACGAAGTCAATGACAAAGACCCGAACCGTCCGATTCGGTTTCAATTTGACGTCATTTGGCGGACAGAACAATAAACATGCGTATGGCTTCCTTGTTCCTGCTGCGTTTGCGTTTGCTTGTCATGAAATTTGGCTGGGCGAATTGCGTTGTTTTCGTGCTCGTCCCGCTCGCCTTGATGGCCTATTTTGTCGGCGTGCCTTACGCCGCCAACCGACTCCGGACCGAGCAACGGAAACTCACGCAATTGATGGCGGCACGAAACGCCGTTCCCCCGCCTTTGGTTTCAACGCCGCGCACGGAAAACGATGAGCGGCTGGCACGGTTCTATGATGTGCTAGGCGAGAGCAAGTATGCGGAAGAGCAGCTTGCAGGACTGTTCGCCATTGCCGAAAAGACGAATCTGGTGTTGCAGCAGGCGGACTACAAGTTGAACCGGGACGGGGCCGGGCGCTTCACCACCTATCACGTGCAGTTGCCGCTCAAAGGCACGTATGGCGCGATCCAACAATTCTGTGAGCAAGCTCTCTTATTGATTCCGTTTGCTTCGCTTGATCAGATCAGTTTCAAGCGGGACGGTATCGGCAGCGACGCCATCGACGCCCAGTTGAGCTTCACGCTGTATCTGTCAGGACCGGACGGCGCAGCTGCGGCGCAAGCGCGAGAGGACGCGGAGGAATGAAGTTGCGTCACATCATATTGGCCGGCGTGCTAGGCATCTCCGCTTGGCTGGCCTTGTTCAACGATAAGCAATCCACAAGTGCTTTGGTCGAAGCCGCGCCGCGCGCGGAGAGACCATCTTTGACGGTTGCCCCTAAAAATTCCCGTCATGGCAAACCTCGGCGGCCCGGCGCCGCTGAAAAACCCGTCGATGCCTTGCTGGACCGCGATACGCTGATCGGCGGCGCCCGATCAGGATCGGGC
>DATMSN010000876.1:0-3813 GCA_035565375.1 Duganella sp.
ATGTCGACATCGTCGTCGGCGGGCCTTACAGCTCGGGTATTCTGGCTGGCGGCACGCATTTCGAGTACCAGAAGGCGCCGCCGGAGATCCTGGCCAAGGTCGAGCGCTTGAAGTCGATCGCGCAGCGGCACAACGTCGGCATCAAGGCTGCGGCGTTGCAGTTTTCCTTGGCGAATCCGGCGGTGGCGGCGGTGATACCGGGGGCCAGCCGCCCCGAGCGCATCGCCGAGGATCAGGCGGCGCTGGCCGAGGTGATTCCGGCGGCGTTCTGGCACGAGTTGCGCGAGCAGAAGCTGGTGGCGTGGAATGCGCCGTTGCCGGTTGATTTCTCGGCGTGAGATCGGCGTCTTTGATTGATACGTCGTCCAAAGCGATGCCATGGAACACGTGGAGCGGATGCGGGTATCTGCACTTCCGCTTCCGTTAAGGGTTGTCCGATGCCGGCCGCCGTCACAGACCCGAACTGATGCACGCAAGCGTGTCCGGCCGGCGTTGGGCAAGCCGCGAAGGAGGAAACCGCGGGACGGTTCGTTGGCGTCAGCCGGTGCCACTAGCTATGGCGATTTGAATGGTGCTGGTACCCCGGTAGGTGTCAATTGAGGCGACCGATCTGGTGTCGATGACGCTCGGGATACCTTTAATGATCGTGAGATGGCCGTATGGGCCACGATCGGTTGCTTGCAATCGCGTCGGCTTGACGCGAAAGGCAAAGCGTCCCCGCATCGGCGTTGACCGACGGTCTGGGCGTTGCCCGTGCGAACAAATTGGGTATGTGACGTTCATGGCGGAGCGCCTTGATGTCGTGGCGGCGCGTGAATCGGGTGGCTCGGCAAGAAGATGGCGGTGATCGCCATCGGCGCGCCACAATGCCGACAGATGAACGTTGGCTCAACTCGTTCGGGAGCATGTGCCTCGGCGACGGGCGCTGGCACATGCAGCAGTGCGCACGCCAACGCCAAGTTGGCCTTGCGTCCGGCGTTGGCAAAGATTCCGTAGTGCCGGATGCGGTGGAAACCAGTGGGTAGGACATGCAGCAGGAAGCGGCGCATGAACTCGCCAACTTCCAGCGTCATCGTCTTGTGCATCGCGTGCTTGGTCCGATAGTCTTTCCAGCGAAACGTCACGCTGTGTTCGTCCATGGATACCAGGCGCCGGTTTGAGATAGCGACCCGGTGCGTGTAGCGCGACAGGTAGGCCAGCACCGCCTCGGGCCCGGCGAACGGACGCTTGGCGTAGACGACCCATTCGCAGTTCCGTAGCGGCGCCATCCAGCGCGCGAAGGCGCTTTTCTCCGCCAGCGCCGCATACTCCCCGAACAAGCGTATTCGGCCGGCGCGATAGGCCGTGGCCAGCGCGTCCAGGAAGCGCCGCCGGAACAGGCGCGAGAGTACCCGCACCGGCAGGAAGAATCCGCGCCTACAGGCGATCCAGCGTGTGCCGTCCGGCGACAGGCCACCGCCTGGGACGATCCCGTGCACGTGGGGATGGTGAGTCAGGGCCGATCCCCATGTGTGCAGCACCAGCGTGGCGCCGACGCGGGCTCCCAGGTGCTTTGGATCGGCGGCTATGGTGCACAGCGTCTGCGCCGCCGTCTCGAACAACAGGCGGTAGAGTAGCGCCTTGTTGTACCAGGCGAGCGCGGCGACCGGTGCCGGCAGGGTGAAGACGACATGGTAGTACTCTACCGGCAGCAACTCGTTCTGGCGGGCTTCTAGCCAGCGGCGCGCGGCGTTGGCCTGGCACTTTGGACAGTGCCGGTTACGGCAAGAGTTGTAGGCGATGTCGACCTGTTCGCAAGCGTCGCAGCGTAATGCGTGTCCTCCCAGGGCCGCACTGCGGCACTGCTCGATGGCCGACATGACCTTCAGTTGGCCCAGGCTCAGGTGGCCGCGCTGCGCTTGCCGCCAAGCCGGGCCATGGGTGCGGAAGATGTCCGCGACCTCCAGGCCGGGGCGTTCCATGATGCCCCTATGCCGGTTGCAAGGTGTCGAGCGGGCTGATCACTTCGCGCAGCAGATCGGTGGCGACTTGGGCGTACAGCGCGGTCGTATCGAGCCGCTTGTGGCCAAGCAGGGTCTGGATCACTCGGATGTCGACCTTCTGCTCCAGCAGATGGGTGGCGAAGCTGTGGCGCAGGATGTGCATGGACACGCGCTTGTCGATCCGGGCCAGGTCGGCGGCGGCGTGGATGGCGCGGTTCAGTTGCCGTGTGCTGAGCGGTTCGACCGGATTCTGGCCGGGGAACAACCAACCTCCATGCAGAATCTTGCCTTCGGCGCGTGCCGTCTTCCACCAGACGCGCAGACAGTCGAGTAGCGCCGGCGACAGCATGGCGTAGCGATCCTTGTGCCCCTTGCCTTGTTCCACCCGCAGGACCATGCGCCCGCTGTCGACATCGGTCACTTTGAGCCCGACCACTTCGTTCGCGCGTAAGCCCGCGCCGTAGGCAACCGACAGTGCCGCCCGGTACTTGGGACTGCATGCCGAGGCGATCAGGCGAGCGGCTTCGTCGCGGCTGAGTACCTGGGGGAGCTTGCGGGGAACTGGCACGGGATGCATCCTGGCCATCAATTCGGGATGGTGGACGGTGACCTCGAAGAAAAACTTCAATCCGGTGATCGTCACATTCAGGGTAGTTGACGTGAAGCCTTGCTCAACCATATGCAACTGGAATCGCCGCAGATCCTCACTCGTAGCGGTGTCGGGTGAGCGGTGCAGGAAGGCGGCCAGCCGCCGCACGTGTAGCAGGTAGGCCGATTGGGTCTTGGGCGCGAGCTTACGCATGCGCATGTCGTCGATCATGCGCTGGCGCAGCGGGGTGATGGCTTGGGTCATGATACTGCTCCTGTTGGAATGAGGCCAATTGCCTCATTACCCAACATAGGAAACAGTTTATGATTGCAACAGAAACCCCGACCTGGGAGGGCTCATCGGCAATGCCGAAGTCCAACTACCGCGCGAGCGGTTTAGTCCTCCGCCCCGAAGCGGCCGTACAAGTGAAGTGATAGCCGGCAAAGCTCAGTGATTACGACGCCAGTCAAAGTATTCAAATTTGCTGTCGTCCCGCCCCAATTCAACGCTGTAGTAGGAACGTTTCGCCATTTCGCTAGGTGTATCGTGCCAGTAAAATTCGGCAATCTTCTCAACTGTTAGACGTGCAAGCAACCGGTTGTAATAGGAGCCTGCAATCTCTCGAGCGCGCTGACTAGGCACCCCAAACCGCTTCTTTATATCATCGATAGTTTGCTCTAGCAGATGCGGCATCGTGCACTCCATCGGCTCGTCCGAGTCACGAAAAGTGGTAACTAACTGTTTCAATGCCGAGTGCAGAATGTATCTCGCTACGTTAGAACCAGAGTTCGTTGTGAGAACGAGTTCCCCCTGTTGCTCCAACTCGACGAGAGACTGCAAAATTTTTTCTATGAGCTGCTCGTCGTCCATTATGGAACTCCCAATCATTATAAATTTGCCGTCGGCCCACAGCTGCCCGGTCGGCGAGGGTCCGCTCTTGGCTGCGGCCCTTGGAACTCTAACTCATCTGATAGCTCGTGTCAGGTCGAGTCTTAGCTGGTACATATTAATCTGTTGAAAAAGCCGGCGGGGTGGCGTCGTGATTGTTCCGCCGTCACTCGTGGCTGGACGGCGCGTCAAGTATGCTCGTCACCGCGTCGATGATCGTCGCCGGTTGGCCTTGCTTAACCTCGACCACCTTGATGTCGCCGAACGGCTTGCGGGCGGCGCGTAATTGGCCGGCGCTGGTCTCCAGGCTATCGAGCTCGGAGGCCCGGGCGCGCCAGTAGGTGGGTTTGCCCG
>DATMSN010000877.1:0-3803 GCA_035565375.1 Duganella sp.
GTGTCGCGCCAGCACCTGGCGGCGCAGTTCCGCACGCGGGTCGGACTGTCGCCCAAGCTGTACGCGCGCATTTGCCGCTTCCGCCGGGCCACGGCGGCGCTCAAGGCAGCGCCGGCGCCTGATTGGGCGCAATTGGCGCTCGAATGCGGGTATTTCGACCAGTCGCACCTGATCCATGATTTCCAGGAATTCGCCGGCAGCGCGCCCGAGCGCTTTCTGCGCGCCGCCTGATCGCGGTGGCAGCTTCCATTTTTCCAATCGGCGGCGCCGCGAACGTGCCAAGATGGCGTTTTCGTCACGTTTATGGAGACTTGCATCATGATCAAGGGACTGCGCACGGTGGTGTATCCGGTGGCCGATTTGGCCGCCGCCAAGGACTGGTACGCCAAGGTATTCGACACCGCGCCTTATTTCGACCAGCCTTTTTATGTCGGTTTCAACGTCGGCGGTTTTGAACTGGGCCTGATCCCGGACGGCCGCACGGCGACCGCCGGCGGCATGGTCTACTGGGGCGTCGACGACATCGCGGCCGAAGTCGACCGCGTCACCGCGCTGGGAGCGACCGTCCACGGCGCCATCCAGGATGTCGGCGAAAACATCAAGACGGTCGAATTGGCCGACCCGTTCGGTAATTTATTGTGCCTGATTTACAACCCGCATTTCGACCCGAAAGCGGTACGCTGACGCCTCGGGTGGCGGTTTGTGGCAAACTACGCCCCTTCGAAAAGAAAGAGGTAGTCCATGTCCCGCCGTAACGCCAATATGATCAAGTCGCCCGAGCAAATCGTCATGGCGCGCGTCGCCGCCCAGCTGGCGGCCGACGTGCTGACGATGATCGGCCCGCACATCAAGCCAGGCGTGACGACGGCCTACCTCGACCAGCTGTGCAACGACTACATCGTCAACGTGCAGCAGGTCATCCCGGCCAACGTCGGTTACGGCGGCTTCCCGGCCACCGTGTGCAGCTCGATCAACCACGTGGTCTGCCACGGCATCCCCTCGCCCGAGGAAGTGCTCAAGGACGGCGACATCATCAACATCGACGTCGCCGTCATCAAGGATGGCTGGCACGGCGACACCAGCCGCATGTACTACGTCGGCGAACCGTCGAAGGCGGCGCGCAAGCTGGTCGAGACCACCTACGCGGCGATGTGGGCCGGCATCCGCGCCGTCAGGCCGAGCGCCACGCTGGGCGATGTCGGTTTCGCGATCCAGACGGTGGCCGAGAAGGCCGGCTACAGCGTGGTGCTCGATTATTGCGGCCATGGCATCGGCCAGGTGTACCACGAGGAGCCGCAGGTGACGCATTACGGCCGTCCGGGCCAGGGCGTGGTGCTCAAGCCGGGCATGCTGTTCACGATCGAGCCGATGATCAACGCCGGCCGCGCGGCGACCAGGGAACTGGACGACGGCTGGACCGTCGAGACGCGCGACAAATCGTTGTCGGCGCAGTGGGAGCATATGGTGCTGGTGACCGATACCGGTTTCGAGGTGTTGACCCTGGCGCCGGGCGAGACCGGCGCCAAGGCGCAGATCCCCATTGTTGGCTGAACTCCAACCCCAGGCCACCCCTGGGGTCGGACCCGGAAGGGTCCGACCCCGCACGGCTGTGCGGGTTTATTTCAGCGTCAGCTTCAACGCCGGCTTCTCGCCGTAATCCTCATACCGCTCGTTGATGCCGGCCACGCAGTACGCCACCTCTTCCAGGATATCCGGCGCGGCCGCCTTCATCGCCGCCGCGTCCTGGATGACGATGTCGAGCAGCTCGTTCGGCTTCAGGCGGAATTTGCTCATGCCGTCGTCGTCGCGCAGATAGCTCAGGCAATCGACCCAGGCGTCCATCGTCGCGCCGTACGTGTCGGGAAAACCCATCGCCGCCTTGCAGGCCGCGTGGAAGCTGGTCATGTCGGTGATCGCCGCGCCGTTCAATTCTGCGGTTGCCATTATTTCTTCTCTATTTTCTTGGGATCCGTGACGAACCCCAGTTTCGTTAATCCATTGGTCTGCGCCGCCGCCATGACCTGCGCCACCACCTCGTAACGCGTGTCCTTGTCGGCGCGCAGCTGCAATTCCGGCTGCGGGTCCTGTTTGGCCGCTTCGACCATGCGCCCCTCGAGCGCCTCCCGCTCGATCGGCTCGTTGTTCCAGAAGACCTTGCCCTTGCCGTCGATGGCCAGCGTGACGGTGGCCGCCTCGGCCTGTTGCGGCGCGGCGGGCGCCTGCGCCTTCGGCAGGTCGAGCTTGACCGCGCTGGTGAACATCGGCGCGCTCAGGATGAAGATCACCAGCAGCACCAGCATCACGTCCACCATCGGCGTGACGTTGATGTCGGACATCGGTCCCGGCTGGCGGTGGTGGTTGAATGCGCCAAAACTCATGGCTGCTCCCGGCTCAGGTTGAGAGTATGTGCTTACTTCGCGGCGCGGGCGCCGGTCGTCAGGTAGGCCTGCAGGTCGTACGCGAACGCGTCCAGCTCGGACAGCGTCAGGCGGTTGACGCGATTGAAGGCGTTAAACGCCAGCACCGCCGGAATCGCCACCGTCAGGCCGATGGCGGTCATGACCAGCGCCTCGCCGACCGGGCCGGCCACTTTGTCGATCTGCACGGTGCCGTTGGCCGAGACGTTGGCCAGCGCGTGATAAATCCCCCAGACGGTGCCCAGCAGGCCGACGAACGGCGCGGTCGCGCCGATCGACGCCAGCACGGTCAGGCCGCCTTCGAGGCGGTTGGTCGAGCGCTGGATCGCCACGCGCAGCACACGCGTGACCTGGGCGGCGTGGTCCATCTCGCCGCCCAGCGACGGCCGCTCGGCCAGCTTGATCTGCGCGGCGCCCTGCAGCGCCAGCGGCAGGTAGATTTTTTCCGGGTCGGCCAGTTCCAGCGCGGCCACGCCGTCGCCCATCGTCGGCGCCTCCCAGAACGCCTGCACCGCCGGCGACGTGCGGCGCACGCGCCAGGCCGCGAAAGCCTTCGACAAGATGAAGAACCAACTCACCAGCGACATCGCCAGCAGCACCAATGCCACCGCGTGGCTGATGCCGTCGCCCTGCTCCCAGTAGTGGGCCAGGGTGAACTGGTTGGCGACGGCGGGCGTCATCCGTTCAGCGACAGCACGTCGTACATGTCGAACAAGCCGGTCGGCTTATCGGCCAGGAAGCGGCAGGCGCGCAACGCGCCTTGCGCGTAGGTGGCGCGGCTGCTCGATTTGTGGCTGATCTCGATGCGCTCACCGATGCCGGCGAACAGCACGGTGTGGTCGCCGACGATGTCGCCGCCGCGGATGGTGGCAAAGCCGATCGACGACGGATCGCGCTCGCCGGTGACGCCTTCGCGCGCGTAGACGGCGCACTCCTTCAAGTCGCGACCGAGCGCGCCGGCGATCACCTCGCCCATCTTGAGGGCGGTGCCGGACGGCGCGTCGACCTTGAAGCGGTGGTGCGCCTCGATCACTTCGATGTCATAGCCGGTCGACAGCGCCTTGGCGGCCTGCTCGAGCAGCTTCATCGTGACATTGACGCCGACGCTGAAGTTGGGCGAGTACACGATCGCGGTTTTCTTGGCCGCTTCGGCGATGGCGGCCTTGCCGGCGTCGTCGAAACCTGTGGTGCCGATGATCAGCTTGACGCCGTGCTCGGCGCAGTAGGCCAGGTGTTCGAGCGTGCCCTCCGGACGGGTGAAGTCGATCAGGTACTGGGCGCCGGCCAGGCCTTGCGCCAGGTCCGATCGCACCAGCACGCCGCCCGGCTTGCCGAGGAAGGCGGCGGCGTCGCTGCCGACGCTTGCCGAACCGGCACGGCCCAAGG
>DATMSN010000878.1:0-5600 GCA_035565375.1 Duganella sp.
GCTGCCGGCGCGGGCGCGTCGAACAGTTCCTCGATCATCTTGGCGTCGACGCGCGTCATCAGGTGGCTGTAGGCGCCGATGGTGCGGCCCAGCATGGCCTGCGACACGGCGCCGCTGGCGACATCGGTGTCGGCCCACACCAGTTGCTCGTCGTTGAGGAACTTGGCGACGTTGGCGGCCACGCCCGGCAGCACCGGCGACAGCAGGATGGTCAACTGGCGGAACAGGATCAGCGCGGCGGTGCAGACGTCGTGCAACTCGGCCAGTTTGGCCTCGTCCTTGGCCAGTATCCACGGCTTGTTCTCGTCGACGTACTGGTTGGTGATGTCGGCGATCTCCATGATTTCGCGCAATGCCTTGCCGAACTCGCGCGCCTCGAAGTTGGCCGCGATGCCGGCCTGGCGCTCGACGCCCTCGGCCGTCACCAGCGCGCGCTTGATCCAGCCCCGCGCGCCCTCGGACAGCGAGCTGGCCAGCTTGCCGTCGAATTTCTTGGCGATGAAGCCGGCGCAGCGGCTGGCGATGTTGACGTACTTACCGATCAGGTCGCTGTTGACGCGGGCGACGAAGTCCTCGCCGGTGAAGTCCAGGTCTTCCACCTTGGAATTGAGCTTGAAGGCGATGTAGTAGCGCAGCCATTCCGGGTTCATGCCCAGGTTCAGGTAGCGCAGCGGCGAGATGCCGGTGCCGCGCGACTTGGACATCTTCTCGTTGTTGACGGTCAGGTGGCCGTGCACGTTGACCTTGAGCTTGTCGATCACCGGATGGCCGGCGAACTTCAGCATCGCCGGCCAGAACAGCAGGTGGAAGGAGACGATGTCCTTGCCGATGAAGTGGATCTGTTCGGTGGCCGGGTCGTTCAGCAGGGCGTTGAAGTCGATGCCTTGCTTTTCGCAATAGTTTTTCAGGCTGGCCAGGTAGCCGACCGGCGCGTCCAGCCAGACATAGAAGAACTTGCCCGGCGCGTCCGGGATCGGGATGCCGAAGTAGGGCGCGTCGCGCGAGATGTCCCAGTCGGCCAGCTTTTCGCCGGCCTCGCCGAGCCATTCGCTGACCTTGTTGACCATCTCCGGCTGCAGGCGGCCCGGCGTGTTGAGCCATTCCTTGAGGAACTGGTAGCAGCGCGGGTCGGACAGCTTGAAGAAGTATTGCTCCGAATCCTTGAGGATGGGCGTGGCGTTGGTGAACACCGAGAACGGGTTGATCAGTTCGGTCGGCTGGTAGGCCGCGCCGCACACCTCGCAGTTGTCGCCGTACTGGTCCTTGGCGTGGCACACCGGGCACTCGCCCTTGATGTTGCGGTCGGCCAGGAACATGCCTTTGACCGGGTCGTAGAAGCGCGGCACGATCTTGGTCTGGATCAGGCCGGCGTCGCGCAGCTTGCGGTAGATGCCCTGCGACAACTCCACGTTTTCCGGCGAGTCGGTCGAGTACCAGTTGTCGAAGGCGATGTGGAAGCCGTCGAGGTACTGGGCGCGGCCGGCGGCGATCTTGGCGACGAACTCCTGCGGCGTGATGCCTTCCTTTTCGGCCGCGATCATGATCGGCGTGCCGTGGGTGTCGTCGGCGCCGACAAAGTGCACCGTGCGCGGTTGCGCTTGTCCGTTCACCTCGTCGCGCTGCATTCGCTGGAACCGGACCCAGATGTCGGCCTGGATGTACTCCATCATGTGGCCAATATGGAAAGCGGCGTTTGCGTAGGGCAGGGCAGTGGTGACGAACAGCTTGCGGGTCATGGTTGATGCGCTTTGTGGGTGGAAAAGCAGCATTTTAACAGTGGAAGCGGCAAGCGGTCACTCCGGCAATGGGGCGCGGCCGGTAATTATGGCGCGATGCGCTAAAATGGGCGCACATTTCACGGAGAGTCACATGAGCATCACAGTAGAAGACGTCAAGCTTGCGCTGTCCAAAATCATTGATCCAAATACAACGAAGGATTACGTCAGCGGCAAGGCCGTCAAGAATTTAAAGGTCGACAACGGCGACATTTCGCTCGATATCGAGCTCGGCTATCCGGCCAGGAGCCAGATCGACGCCATCCGCGCCAGCGTCATCGCCGGCCTCAAGGCCGTGCCGGGCGCCGGCAACATCAGCGTTGGCGTCTCGACCAAGGTGATTCCGCACACGGTGCAGCGCGGCCTGAAGCTGATGCCGAACGTGAAAAACATCATCGCCGTGGCCTCCGGCAAGGGCGGCGTCGGCAAATCGACCACCGCCGTCAACCTGGCGCTGGCGCTGGCCGCCGAGGGCGCCTCGGTCGGCCTGCTCGACGCCGACATCTACGGCCCGTCGCAGCCGATGATGCTGGGCGTGTCGGGCCGTCCGGAAACCAAGGACGGCAAATCGATGGAGCCGCTGGAAAACTACGGCGTGCAAGTGTCGTCGATCGGCTTCCTGATCGACCCGGACGAGCCGATGGTGTGGCGCGGCCCGATGGTCACGCAGGCGCTGCAGCAACTGCTGGAGCAGACCAACTGGCGCGACCTCGATTACCTGATCGTCGACATGCCGCCTGGCACGGGCGATATCCAGCTGACGTTGTCGCAGAAGGTGCCGGTCACCGGTGCCGTCATCGTCACCACGCCGCAGGACATCGCGCTGCTGGACGCGCGCAAGGGCCTGAAGATGTTCGAGAAGGTCGGCATCCCCATCCTCGGCATCGTCGAGAACATGAGCACGCACATCTGCTCGAACTGCGGCCACGCGGAGGAAATCTTCGGCGCCGGCGGCGGCGCCAAGATGTGCAAGGACTTCGGCGTCGAGTTCCTCGGCGCGCTGCCGCTGACGATGGCGATCCGCGAGCAGGCCGATTCCGGCAAGCCGACGGTGGTGGCCGAGCCGGACGGCCAGGTCGCCGCCATCTATAAAGACATCGCCCGCAAGATCGCGGTGCAGGTGTCCGAGAAGGCCAAGGACATGACCAGCAAGTTCCCGAGCATCGTCATTAAAAACGATTGAGGGGGAAGGAGCGGGACCACGCGATCACGTAGGGCGGATTAGCGCAGCGTAATCGGCCATGGTTGCGCCGTCGGCGACGCAACCATGGCCGATTACGGCGTTCCGCCTAATCGCCCTACGTGCATCCGTGGCCAGCTCTCACCGGTATGTAAGCCAACGCGGTAAAATAGCTGCTTTCACATCTCAGCATTCCTACCTCGATGACCACACCCACCACGCCCGTCCGCACCCGTTTCGCACCCAGCCCGACCGGCTTCCTCCACCTCGGCGGCGCCCGCACGGCGCTGTACTCGTGGGCGTTCGCCCGTCACTTCGGCGGCACCTTCGTGCTGCGCATCGAAGACACCGACCTGGAGCGCTCCACCCCCGAGGCCGTGCAAGCCATCATCGAAGGCATGGAATGGCTGGGCCTGAACCACGACGAAGGCCCGTTCTACCAGATGCAGCGCATGGACCGCTACCGCGAGGTGGTGGCGCAAATGCTGACCGCCGGCACCGCCTACCATTGCTACTCGTCGCCGGAGGAAGTCGAGGCGATGCGCGAGCGCATGCGCGCGGCCGGCGAAAAGCCGCGCTACGACGGCACCTGGCGCCCCGAGCCGGGCAAGACCCTGCCGGCGATTCCGGAAGGCCGCAAGCCGGTGGTGCGTTTCAAGAATCCGCTCGACGGCGAAGTGACCTGGGACGATTTCGTCAAAGGCACGATCACCATCGGCAACAAGGAGCTGGACGACCTGGTCATCGCCCGTCCGGACGGCACGCCGACCTATAACTTCTGCGTCGCCGTCGACGACTGGGACATGCAGATCAGCCATGTGCTGCGCGGCGACGACCATGTCAACAACACGCCGCGCCAGATCAACATCCTGCGCGCGATCGGCGCGCCGCTGCCGCTGTACGGCCACCTACCGATGATACTCGGTTCGGACGGCCAGAAGATGTCCAAGCGTAAGGACGCCGTCAACGTCATGGAATACCCGGCGCAAGGTTATCTGCCGGAAGCGATCCTGAACTATCTGGCGCGACTGGGCTGGAGCCACGGCGACGACGAAGTATTTTCGATGGAGCAGGTGATCGAGTGGTTCGACGGCTCGCACCTGTCCAACTCGGCCGCGCAATTCAATATCGAAAAACTGAACTGGCTCAACAACCACTATATCAAGCAGGCCGACAATGCACGCCTGGCCGAGCTGGCCAAGCCGCGCATGCTGGCCGCCGGCGCCGAGTTCGACGGCGCGCCCGATCTGCCCGCCGTGCTGGCGCTGATGAAGGAGCGCACCAACACCGTCAACGAGCTGGCCGACGCGGCGATGCTGTTCTACCGCGCGCCACAGCCGGACGCGGCGCTGCTGGCGCAGCACCTGACCGACGCCATCAAGCCGGCGCTGGCGCAGTTCGCCGACCGCTGCAAAACGGTGGAGTGGAGCAAGGAGGCGCTGGCCGCGATGATCAAGGAAGTGCTGGCCGCGAATGGTTTGAAGATGCCGCAGATCGCCATGCCGCTGCGCCTGATCGTCACCGGCCAGTTGCAGACGCCGGCCATCGACGCGGTGTTGCAGATCTTCGGTCGCGAGGCGATTGTGGCGCGCCTGGCGAAATATCTGTGAGTTTGAATTAAAAGCAGAGCAAAGTTGCAAAAGGGTATTTGCATAGTGCGGCTTCTTTGCTATACTCTTGTTTCTGCGCCAACGGGGGTATAGCTCAGCTGGGAGAGCGCTTGCATGGCATGCAAGAGGTCAGCGGTTCGATCCCGCTTACCTCCACCAAGAAACATCGGTGCGCAGAAACGTAGTGGTAAAATTGGTTGTTCGCAGTCCCCATCGTCTAGAGGCCTAGGACATCACCCTTTCACGGTGAGTACGGGGGTTCGAATCCCCCTGGGGACGCCAAGTTGTGAAGCAGTAGAAGAGTTGTAGTTGACGTTGTTTGTACTGATTTGTTTGATGTTTGGCTTCACGCTGGATAGATACAAGTAGTGAAAACAAAAGTCGCGCAAGCGGCTTTTATTATTTCTGCGCCCGGGGGGTATAGCTCAGCTGGGAGAGCGCTTGCATGGCATGCAAGAGGTCAGCGGTTCGATCCCGCTTACCTCCACCATTAGCGCAGAGAGCACCGACATGTCCCCATCGTCTAGAGGCCTAGGACATCACCCTTTCACGGTGAGTACGGGGGTTCGAATCCCCCTGGGGACGCCAGCATTCGATTCGATCATCAAGCCGCCTTGCGCGGCTTTTTTGCATTTGGGCCGCCGTTCGCCGCATCGGGCGCACCTGTTGCTTGGCTGCCAAGCTTGCGGGAATATCGAGCAAAAACAAGGCTTTGCTATTGCATCGGGTGAGTTTGACTGCTATGATTCGCGCCTTGGAAAAGTCCCCATCGTCTAGAGGCCTAGGACATCACCCTTTCACGGTGAGTACGGGGGTTCGAATCCCCCTGGGGACGCCAGGATTTTTCCAGTTTCAAGGTACACGGACAGATTTCTGTCCCCATCGTCTAGAGGCCTAGGACATCACCCTTTCACGGTGAGTACGGGGGTTCGAATCCCCCTGGGGACGCCAGATAAGCAGCAGACCAAGCAGTCAACGCCAAAAGCCGCCTTGTGCGGCTTTTTGCATTGCGGCGACAACCATCACCATTGGAAC
>DATMSN010000879.1:0-1546 GCA_035565375.1 Duganella sp.
CCAGGCCGACGGCAGCTGGCCGCACGAGCTGGCGATCGAGCTGACCGTGCTGCGGCCGGACGCCGGCATCGGCAACATCCTCAGCGACTCCGGCCTGGGACCGGGCCAAATCGTCGACGGCGACGAGCTGCCGCCGCGCCAGGCGACGCTGAAGGCGATCGAACAGGCCAACGGCAAGCCGGCGATCCACTACATCGAGGAGCACTTCACGCTCAAGGAAGACGCGGCCAACACGCGCGGCGCCTTCGAGGCGGCGGGCACGCTCGGCATCGCGCTGCCGGACTTCCTGCGCATGGAGGGCAACTACACCTTCCACGCCGTGGCGCGTTACGGCGACTGCGACGGCTCGCGCGAGCTGGTTTGGACCATGCACGTCGATATCGGCATCGACGGCGGCCGCACCGACGTGACGGTCGAGCCGATCGAGCCGGGGCCGAACGGGCAGCAATGCCTGCGGCTGACCTTCACGCCGCGCGACAAGTACGGCAACCGCTTCGGCCCGGGACGCGCCGGCGACATGAACGTCACCCCGCGTCCGGGATCGACGCTGATCGCCGCGGTGCGCGACCTGGGCAACGGCAGCTACCAGGTCGACCTGTGCTGGGACATCGGCTCCACCGAACCGCCCGGCATCGTCATCGGCCAGCCGGGGCGGCCGCCGGTGTCGGTCGGTCCGTCCGAATTCCGGTTGTATGTCTACAGCGTCGCCTTCGTTTGCGGCACCCAGGGCGATAGCTGCTGCGGCTGCGCGCCGGTGCGCCCGGGGCAGTACGCGACCGAGATCAACATCCACAATCTTGGCGACCGGGCGGCGCCGGTGCTCAAGCGCGTGATTCCGCTGGTGCTGGCCGGCGCCGTGCGCGGGCGCGAGCCGAAGGTGGCGACGGTGGCGGTCACCGACGTCATCGTGCTGCCGCCGCACAGCGCCACGATGGACGACTGCTGCCGCCTGCAGGAGCTGCTGCTGGGTTCGACGGTGGATGGCGACGCGGCGCTGACCACCGGCGTGCTGGAGATTTTCAGCACGGTCGACCTGGCGGTGACGGCGGTCTACACGACGGGGAAAGGCGGGATTGACGTGCGGGAGATCAGGGCGCGGACGCTGTGACGGCGTTGCTCTTGTCGGGGACCGGATCGCATGCTCATCGAATCGACACGTAGGGCGGATTAGCGGGCAAGGCCCGCTAACCGCCCGGGGGCACATCGAAGGGGCGGCCTACCTTCCGGTAGGCCTTAAGAGCGCGTAGCGCGTAATCGGCCATGGAGGCGCCGTCGGCGGCCCAACCATGGCCGATTACGGCGTTCCGCCTAATCCGCCCTACGTGATTTAGAACAAAGTAGAACAGGTTCAACGCGCATCCCAGTCCCCTCCCAACGCCTGGAACAAGGCGACGGTGTCGGTGTAGCGCGCCGCGCGCGCCTGGATCAGCGCGATCGCACTCTGCTGGTACCCCTGCCGCGCCACCAGCACGGCCGGATAGCCGACCGCCCCCAACTGCCACTGCCGCTGCGCGATCGCCAGGCTTTTCCGCGCCGCCTTCTCGGC
>DATMSN010000880.1:0-1904 GCA_035565375.1 Duganella sp.
CCGGCACCGGCGGCAGGCGCGGCGTCTGGTCGGCGGCCGGTTGCAGCTGCACCGTGAAACTGAAACTGCTGCCCACGCCTGGCTCGCTGTCGACGGCGATCACGCCGCCCATCTTGCGCACCAGTTGCTGCGAGATGGCCAGTCCCAGTCCGGTGCCGCCATACAGCCGCGTGGTGCTGGCGTCGGCCTGGGCGAAGGCCTGGAACAGGCGCGCCTGCTGCTCGCGGCTGATGCCAAGGCCGCTGTCCTCGACGGTGAAGCGCAGCGCGAACGCGCCGGGGGCGATGTCGGCGGCGGCGATGTGCGGGTCGCGCTCGACGCGCAGCTCGATGTGGCCGCGCGCCGTGAACTTGAGCGCGTTGCCGACCAGGTTGACCAGGATCTGGCTCAGGCGCAGCGGATCGCCCAGCAGGTTGGACGGCACGTCCGGCGCGGCCCAGATCACCAGTTCCAGTCCGCGCTCGGCGGCGCGCCACGAGAACAGGTCGGCCAACTGGTTGAGCGTGTCGGGCAGGTCGAAGGGCAGGGCCTCGAGCTCCAGCTTGCCCGATTCGATCTTGGAGAAGTCCAGCACGTCGTTGATGATCTCGAGCAGGCTTTGGCCGGCGCGGCCGATCTTGCGGAAGTAGTCCAGCGGCTGCGGCGGCAGGTCGAGGTGGGTGCCCAGGCCGGCGAAGCCGAGGATGGCGTTCATCGGCGTGCGGATCTCGTGGCTGATATTGGCCAGGAATTCGCTCTTGGCGCGGGTCGCCGCTTCGGCGTTGGCGCGCGCCTGTTCGATCATGCGCAGCGCCCGCGCCTTCTGGTAGGCCGACACGAACGGCTCCTTCAGCGCCTTGAGCAGATCGAGGTCGCTCGCTTCGAACTTGGTCTGGTACTGGTAGTTTTCGAAGATCAGATAGCCCTCGACCTGGCCGTCGATGACCACCCGCACGGACAGCATCGCGCAGACGTCGCCCGGCAGCGAATGGTCGTGGTGGATCTCGAAAATATCCGGCGCGATCATGCAGCCGGGCGGCGCGTAGCGCAGCTCGGCCTGGCGCAGGTCGATACTGTAGGCGTCGGTGGCGGCGTCGATGCGGCCCCACGCCGCGCGCAGCGTCATGGTCTCGGTGCCGGCTTCGCGCACCAGCGCCAGGGCCGAATCGATGCCCTTTATGACGGTCGATTCCTGCAGTATCGTCTGCAGCAGCGCGTCGAAGTCGAGTTGCTCGTTGATGGATTTGACGATGGCGTTGAGTTTTTCCAGGTGCCGCGTGCGCGAGTAGACCAGCGCCTGCAGCATCTCCCCCTTGTTGTGCAGCTGCCGGACGCGCCAGCGCACCAGCGCCCACGTCAGCAGGCAGGCGATCAGGAAATAGCCGGTCCTGGCCCACCAGGTTTGATGCCAGGCCGGCGGCACCACCACCCGCAGCGACAGTTCATCGACGTTCCACAGGCCGTCGCGGTTGCTGCCGCGCAGGCGCAGGCGGTAGGTGCCCGGCGGCAGGCGGTTGTAGCTGGCCACCCGGCGGCTGGCGTCGGCCTCGGTCCAGCGGCGGTCGAAGCCTTCCAGCAGGTAGGCGTAGCGGTTGCGCTGCGGCGCCGAAAAGTCCAGCGCCGCCAGTTCCACCTCGAAGTTCTGGGTGTCCGGCGTCAGCGTCAGGGTCGGACCCTCCGGGCTGCTCAACTGGTCCGGCGTGAGCGCGCGCTGGTCGACCCGCACGGCGCTGATCACCAGCGGCGGACGGTAGCCCCAGTCGTTCAGCCGTCCGGCGTAGACCACCGCCATGCCGGAGGTGGCGCCGAACAGCAGGTCGCGCTCCCTGGTGACGGCGCTGGCGCCGATGAAGAAGGTGCGGAACGCCAGGCCGTCGGCGCGGGTGAGCGCGCGCGCCTTGAGCGTGGTGGCGTCGACCACGGCG
>DATMSN010000881.1:0-3668 GCA_035565375.1 Duganella sp.
GCGGCGGCGAAATCGGCGGGCACGCCGGTGTAGACTTCCATCCACGTTTGCAAGCCGTCCCTGGCCTCCGGACGGCGCTTGAGCTGGCAGGCGACGCCGTGCGATCGCGCCAGTTCGGCCTGCATCGGGACGACCGCCGCCCGCAAGGAGGCCGTGTCGGCTTCCTTGACCTGGTAATAAATGTAGAGGTCCATGCTAGAGGTCGAGTGGGTCCAGCGCGTACGGCATGTCGAGGAAGACCAGGGCGGCGCCCTGCGCCGAGCCGAGCCGGACCGAGGCGGCCTCGATCGCGGCCAGCTTCATTTCGACCAGCGCGTCGACGCCGCCTTGGCCGTTCGGCGCGGCGTTGACGATCATGCCGCACGGTTGCTCGGGATCGGCCGTGGCGTAGACCTCGGCGCCGGCGGCCGCCGCCGGGTCGGGGATGCCGACCAGCGTGGTGCGCCGCTTGAGCTTGCCGAGGTACTGGCTGCGGGCGACGATTTCCTGGCCCGGGTAGCAACCCTTCTTGAAGTTGACGCCGCCCAGCAGCTCCAGGTTGACCATCTGCGGGACGAACTGCTCCTGCGTGGCCTTGGCGATGCGCGGGATGCCGGCGTGGATTTCGGACAGGTGCCAGGCCTGGTTGCCGCCGACGGTGAGCCGGTCGGCCAGTTCGGCCGCCACCGTTTGCGCGACCTCGGCCGACAGCAGCCATTGGTAGCGCGCGGCGTCGAAGGCGTCGGCCACGCGGATCAGCGTGCCGAGCGGGTGTTCGAGTTTTTCGAACGGTTTGGCCGGCAGCGTGTCGAACCAGGTCCGCAGCACGGCTTCCGCCAGGCCGCCGCCCAGACCCAGCACGACCTGGTGGGCGGGCGCCTCGGTGGCGTCGCTGAGCTTGGTTTTGGCGCGCAGCACGAACATCGACAGCCGCTTTTGCACCGCCGCCTGGATATCGCGCGATAATTGCAGGAAGATAGTGGTCTCGTTGCGCCACATCAGGAACGAGGCCAGCAGACGGCCCTTCGGCGAGCAGTAGCCGGCCAGGCGCGCTTCCGCCAGGCCGAGGTGCTCGACGTCGTTGGTGAGCTGGTTGTGCAGGAAACTGGCCGATTCCTCGCCCTCGAGCGCGATCAGGCCCAGGTCCGTGATCGGCGCGACAAAGCCGACCGCGAGCGTGGTGGACGTCAGCGGGGCGGACGGCGGGGCTAAAAGTTCATTCCAAGAAGACATAATTTCCAATAATTTGACGATTAAAGCATTATCATTACGGGCTCATTATAGTGATGTCCCGAAGATCGCGTCGGATGCCGTGCAAAACACGGTGCTGGCGGTCTGGTCCAAGAAGTGGCAAGCTGTACTCGATTTCAGTTGATACAACAATCCGGCTCGAACAATGGCATTTATCAAAAAAATAATTACACTTGGCGTTCTGCTGACGATCGCCGGCGGCGCATACTTCATATATTGGTCGCAGGCGCCGATCATCGTCGGCGACGTCAAGCCGATCCCCTTCACCATCATTCCGGGCAGCGGCGCCCACGCGGCCGGCGAGCAGATGGCCGACGCCGGCATTCCGATGGGTCCCTTGCTGTTCAACCTGCTGGCGCGCGTGACCAACAAGAGCGGCCGGCTGAAGGCCGGTTCGTACGAGCTCAAGCCGGGCACCACGCCGCTCAAGCTGATCGACCAGCTGGTGCGCGGCGAGTTCGCGCAGGAACAGCTGACCATCATCGAGGGCTGGACCTTCCGCCAGATGCGCGCCGCCATCGCCGCCCATCGCGGCCTCAAGCACGACACCGTGTCGTTGAGCGACCAGGAGGTGATGAACGCCATCGCCTCCGAGTACAAGCAGCCCGAGGGCATGTTCTTCCCCGATACCTATTTGTTCGCCAAGGGCGCGAGCGACCTGCAGATCTACCGCCAGGCCCACACGATGATGCTCAACCGGCTGGCGGCGGCATGGGAAAAGCGCGATCCGGCGCTGCCGTACAAGAACCCGTACGAGGCGCTGACGATGGCGTCCATCGTCGAGAAGGAGACCGGACAGAAGTCCGAGCGCAACATGATCGCCGCCGTGTTCGTCAATCGGCTGCGGCTGGGCATGATGCTGCAGACCGATCCGACCGTGATCTACGGCATGGGCAGCAAATACGAGGGCAACATCCGTAAAAAGGATCTGGAGACCGACACCCCGTACAATACCTATACGCGCACCGGCCTGCCGCCGACGCCGATCGCCTTGCCGGGCGTGCAGTCGCTGGCCGCCGCGCTGGCGCCGGCCAAGTCGCAGGCCCTGTATTTCGTCTCCCGCGGCAACGGCACCAGCAAATTCTCCGATAATCTGACCGACCACAACCGGGCAGTGAATCAGTATCAACGATAAGAATCACATGACTCAACACAGTGCCACGCGACACAGCGGCAAATTCATCACCTTCGAGGGCATAGACGGCGCCGGCAAATCGACCCACATCGCGTTCGTCGGCGACTACATCAAATCGCGCGGCATCGCGCTGGTCAGCTCGCGCGAGCCGGGCGGCACGCCGCTGGGCGAGAAGCTGCGCGAACTGGTGCTGCACGAAAAAATGCACCTGGAAACCGAGGCGCTGCTGATGTTCGCCAGCCGCCGCGAACATATCGCGCAAGTCATCGCGCCGGCGCTGGCCGACGGCGCCTGGGTCATCTCCGACCGTTTCACCGACGCCAGCTTCGCCTACCAGGGCGGCGGGCGCGGCATGGACCTGGCCAAGCTGGAGGCGCTGGAGCGGTGGGTGCATCCGCATCTGCAGCCCGACCTGACCTTGCTGTTCGACGTGCCGCTGGACGTGGCGCGCGCCCGGCTGGACGCGACCCGTTCGCTGGACAAGTTCGAGCAGGAAAAGGCCGACTTCTTCGCCGCCACCCGCAACGAATATCTGCGCCGCGCGACCCAGTTCCCCGAGCGTTTCCGCGTCATCGATTCGACCCGGCCGATCGCCGATATCCAAGTGGAAATCAGCGCGATCCTTGATGAGTTACTTTAATTTCACGGCCCAAGCCTTTGTATTGAAACAGAAATAATAATGAGCAATTCCATCTACCCGTGGCAAGAATCGTCGTGGACCCAGCTGCAGCAGCTGCGTCGGCGCATGCCGCACGCCATCCTGTTCCACGGCGCCGCCGGGATCGGCAAGTCCGACTTCATCGAGCGCTTCGCCCAGGGGCTGCTGTGCGAGGCGGTGCTGCCCGACGGCCACGCCTGCGGCCGGTGCGCGTCGTGCGGCTGGTTCGTGCAACAGAACCATCCCGACTACCGCCGCGTTCGTCCGGAGGCGCTGGAGGACGAGCCGACGGCCGAGGGCGGCGAGGAAGGCGATGCCGAGACCAAGAAAACGGCCAAGTCGGCCAAGGCGCCGTCCAAGGAAATCAAGATCGAGCAGATCCGCAACCTGGCCGATTTCATGAACATCTCGACCCACCGCCAGGGGCTGCGCGTGGTGGTGCTGTATCCGGCCGAGGCGCTCAACATGCCGGCCTCGAACGCCTTGCTGAAGACGCTGGAAGAGCCGCCGCCGGGCACGGTGTTCCTGCTGGCATCGAACAGCCTCGACCGGCTGCTGCCGACGATCCTGTCGCGCTGCCGCAAGTTCGCGCTGCCGATGCCGAGCCACGCCGAGGCGCTGGCATGGCTCAAGGCGCAGGGCGTG
>DATMSN010000882.1:0-4804 GCA_035565375.1 Duganella sp.
GGCGGCGGGGCTGGCGCGGCAATGGCGCGGCGGACGCCGCAGTGTCGCCGATACCGTGGCGCTGATCGCCGCGCTGCAATGCACGCTGGTGCTTGCCGCGTGGGGCATGCTGCCCCTGATGCTGTGGAAGTAGGGCAACTCCGGGGTCAGGTCCACCATTGCTACACGTGCTGGTCAGTGGACGAATAAATCATTTCCCGCAAAACAGCCTTTGACGATACGAGCGGGTGAAACGCGCACCCGCCCGCGCTCCAGGGTCGAGCCCGTGTAGCAATGGTGGACCTGACCCCGGAGTGCTAGAACCTTAGTCCTGCATCTGCTCGATCATCACTTCGCCGAAGCCGGAACACGATACCTGCGTCGCGCCTTCCATCAGGCGCGCGAAGTCGTACGTGACCTTCTTCGAGTGGATGGCTTTTTCCATCGCCTTGATGATCAAATCGGCCGCTTCGGTCCAGCCCATGTGGCGCAGCATCATTTCGGCGGACAGGATCAGCGAACCCGGGTTCACATAGTCCTTGCCGGCGTACTTGGGCGCCGTGCCGTGCGTGGCTTCGAACATCGCCACCGAGTCCGACATGTTGGCGCCCGGCGCGATGCCGATGCCGCCCACCTGCGCCGCCAGCGCGTCCGAGATGTAGTCGCCGTTCAAGTTCAACGTGGCGATCACGCTGTACTCCGCCGGACGCAGCAAAATCTGCTGCAGGAACGCGTCGGCGATCGAATCCTTGATCGTGATGTCGCGGCCGGTCTTCGGATTCTTGAACTTGCACCATGGGCCGCCGTCGATCAGCTCGGCGCCGAATTCCTTCAGCGCCAGCTCGTACGCCCAGTCGCGGAAGCCGCCCTCGGTGTACTTCATGATGTTGCCCTTGTGGACGATGGTCACCGATGGCTTGTCGTTGTCGATCGCGTACTGGATCGCCTTGCGCACCAGGCGCTGCGTGCCTTCGATCGACACCGGCTTGATGCCCAGGCCCGACGTTTCCGGGAAGCGGATCTTGGTCACGCCCATTTCCTTGACCAGGAAGTCCAGCAACTTCTTGGCGCCTTCCGAGCCCTGCTGGTATTCGATGCCGGCGTAGATGTCTTCCGAATTCTCGCGGAAGATGACCATGTTGGTCTTTTCCGGCTCCTTGACCGGCGACGGCACGCCGGTGAAGTAACGCACCGGACGCAGGCAGACGTACAGGTCCAGTTGCTGGCGCAGCGCCACGTTGAGCGAACGGATGCCGCCGCCGACCGGCGTCGTCAGCGGGCCTTTGATGGAGACAACATAGTCCTTCAACACGGTCAGCGTCTCTTCCGGCAGCCACACGTCGGGGCCGTACACGGTGGTCGACTTTTCGCCGGCGTAAATTTCCATCCAGTTGATCTTGCGCTTGCCGCCGTACGATTTGGCCACCGCCGCGTCGACCACCTTGATCATGACCGGGCTGATGTCGACCCCGGTGCCGTCGCCCTCGATGTAGGGAATGATCGGGTTATCTGGTACATTCAGGGAAAAATCGGCGTTGACGGTGATTTTCTGGCCGTCGGCAGGTACTTTGATATGTTGGTACATCGTGTTCTCCGAAGTGGACGCTCGGCAAGCGGCATACAATACTGCTACCGGGGCAAGGATCTTTGTTTTATTGCCAAGTTAGTACAAATACCTAGGTCTTCTATAAGACATAAGACAGGCGTTTTGCATTATGCACCAGTATTTTAGTGGGCGCCACGAGTTTACGACACCGGCCTTTAAGCCTACACCAATTCCACAGCCAAACAAGCATGCCCCTCATTCTATTTAATAAACCTTTTCAAGTGCTGTGCCAGTTCTCGCCGCAGGACGACAAGGCCACCCTGGCCGACTATTTGAAGATCCCCAACATCTACCCCGCCGGGCGCCTGGACGCCGACAGCGAGGGCCTGATGCTGCTCACCGACGACGGCAAGCTGCAGCACCAGATCGCCCATCCGGACCACAAGGAGGCCAAGGTCTACCTGGTGCAGGTCGAGGGCGTGGCCGACGCGGCCAGCCTGGCCAGGCTGCGGGCGCCGATCGATCTGGGCGATTTCGTCACGAAACCGTGCCAGGCGGTGCGCATCGCCGAGCCGGAATGGCTGTGGCCGCGCAATCCGCCGATCCGCGAGCGCGCGGGACAGCCGACCAGTTGGCTGGCCATTACCTTGCAGGAGGGGAAGAATCGTCAGGTGCGGCGCATGACGGCGGCCGTCGGGCTGCCGACGTTGCGGCTGGTGCGCAGCGCGATCGGGGCCGTTTCGCTGGCGTCGCATCCGTTGATGCCGGGCGAGTGGCGCGAGGTGTCGGCCACGGAATTGCGCGCGTAGCGTGTCTGGCCGCCGAAGGAGCTCGGCGGCCACAAGCGAAAAAACCCGCGCCGACCGAAGTCAGCGCGGGTTCTTGCCTGCCTTCCCGATGAGGGGAATTAAGCGGACAGTGCCTTCAGGGCAGCTGCCAGACGGCTCTTATGGCGAGCTGCCTTGTTTTTGTGGATGATCTTCTTGTCGGCGATGCTGTCGATGGTCGACACGGACGATTGGAAGATTGCGGTCGCAGCAGCTTTGTCGCCGCCTTGGATCGCCTTGCGAACTGCTTTGATAGCGGTGCGCAGGGTCGAACGCTGGGACGAGTTGTGAGCGTTTTGCTTGACTGCTTGACGAGCACGTTTGCGCGCTTGTGCGGTATTTGCCATGGAATTTCCTAAATCAGGGTAAAGGTGCGTTTGCAAACATCATTGTTTGTCAAACAGGGGTGCGTCTGCCGAACCATGTGAGTCAAACTGCTGCCTGCCAAACATTAGTGTCTGCGTAACAGAATTCTGTACAGCCTGCGATTATAGCGATCTTTTTCGGCGGGAGCAACTATAATCATGCCCCATGAACTTGCTTAAAACTCTAGCCGCCCTGAGCAGCATGACCATGCTGTCCCGTATCACCGGATTGTTGCGTGAAATCCTCATCGCCCGGGCCTTCGGCGCCGGGGGCATGACCGACGCCTACAACGTCGCTTTCCGCATCCCCAACCTGCTGCGCCGGCTGTTTGCCGAGGGCGCGTTCTCGCAAGCCTTTGTGCCCATTTTATCCGAATATAAGAACAAGCAGACCGAGGAAGCCACCAGGAACCTGGCCGACCATGTCGGCACCACGCTGGTCTGGGCCACGGTCGCGATCAGCGCGCTGGGCATCATCGGCGCCCCGCTGCTGTTGATGCTGGTCGCCAGCGGCCTGCAGCCGGACGATTTCGACGCCGCCGTCTGGATGACGCGCCTGATGTTCCCCTACATCGCCTTCATGTCGTTCGTGGCGCTGGCCGGCGGCATATTGAATACCTGGAGCCAGTTCAAGATCCCCGCCTTCACGCCGGTGCTGCTCAACATCGCGTCCATCCTGGCGTCGCTGTTCCTGCAGCAGCATCTGCAGCGGCCCATCTACGCGATGGCGATCGCGGTCTTCGTCGGCGGCCTGCTGCAGGTCGCGATCCAGATCCCGGCGCTGCTGAAGATCCGCATGATGCCGCGCATCTCGCTCAATCCGCTGTCTGGACTGCGGGACCAGGGCGTGCGCCGGGTGCTGCAGAAAATGGGACCGGCGGTGTTCGCCGTCGCCGCCGCGCAAATCAGCCTGCTGATCAATACCAGCATCGCCTCCAACCTGGCCGAGGGCAGCATCTCCTTCCTGACCTACGCCGACCGTCTGATGGAGTTCCCGACCGCCATGCTGGGCGTGGCCTTGGGCACCATTTTGCTGCCAAGCCTGTCCAAGGCGAACGTCGGCGGCGACACGGAGGAATATTCATCGCTGCTGGACTGGGGCTTGCGCCTGACCTTTTTGCTGGCGATGCCCGCCGCCGTGGGCTTGGCCACGCTGGCCGTGCCGCTGATCTCCACCCTGTTCCAGAACGGCAAATTCACGGCGGCGGCGGCGCACGCGTCGGCCGAGCCGCTGATCGCCTACAGCGTCGGCCTGCTCGGCATCATCCTGGTCAAGATCCTGGCGCCGGCGTTCTTCGCGCGACAGGACATCCGCACGCCGGTGCGCATCGCGGTGGGCGTGCTGGTCGCCACCCAGCTGATGAACATGATTTTCGTGCCGCACCTGGCGGTGGCCGGCCTGGCGCTGTCGATCAGCCTGGGCGCCTGCCTGAACGCGGGCTTGCTGTTCACCGGCCTGCGCCGGCGCGGCATCTACACACCCAAGCCCGGCTGGGCGCTGTTTTTCGTCAAGCTGGTGATCGCCTGCGCGCTGATGGGCGCCACCGCGTGGTACAGCGCGGCGCAGGTCGACTGGACCGCCATGGCGCATCAAACGCTGTTGCGCATCGGCGCGCTGATCGTGGTCATCGGGGTGTCCGCCCTGGTGTATTTTGGCGCGCTGATGGCGATGGGCTTCCGGTTCCGCGATTTCAAGCGCACGGCGAGGTAGGTTTCTTCTAAATCACGCATCTTCTAAATCACGTAGGGCGGATTGGCGCGGCGGATCGGCCATCGACGAGCCGTCGGCGGCGCATGCATGGCCGATTACGGCGTTCCGCCTCTTAAGCCCTACCGGCAGGTAGGGCGCTCCTTCGATGGGCCCCCGGGGCGGTTAGCGGGCCTCGCCCGCTAATCCGCCCTACGTGTTTTAGAAGTCACTTCTGCTCCGGCTGCGGTGGCTCCGGCGTGGGCTCGGCCGGCGGCTCCGGTTCCATCGCCGGCTTTTCCTCCTCCTGCGGCGGTGGTGTCGGTTCCGGCTCCGGCGGTGGCGCGGGCGGAACATAGGGCTGCGGCGCCACAGGCGCGGGGGGAATCCCCGGCGGCGG
>DATMSN010000883.1:0-2215 GCA_035565375.1 Duganella sp.
GCAAGGCCGCCGAGGACGCGCAACAAAAGGCCGACACCGCCGCCAACTGCGACGCCGCGCGGCAAAACCAGCGCGCGCTGGACCAGGGCCTGCGCCTGGCCAACATCGATAAAAACGGCGAACGCGGCATCATGACCGACCAGGAACGCGCAGAATTGGCCAAAAGGAATCAAAAAGTGTTGGCCGGCTGCCGATAAGCACCGCCCCCCCCTCTGCTGATCGGCAACACCCGCCATCCGGCCAGGAAGAGGAAAGCTGATCAGCCGCGCTTCTGGCGGCGGCGGGCCATGACGCCCAGCAGGCCCAGGCCGCCGAGCAGCATCGCATAGGTTTCCGGTTCAGGCACCGGGGTCACCGGCGGGGTGGCGCCGCTGCCGAACGTCACGTCGTCGAAGACGATCGCGTTCGCCGTCCCGCCGAAGACCACCGAGTGGGCAATACCGCTGAACGAAGTCCCCGCCGAGATAAATGGGCAGTACGCCCCGACGTTCGGGCCGCAACCGGATAATGGGGTCACAGCCAGATTCAACGTCGCCAGCAAGGTGCCGGTGCCATTCAAACCGCTCCAGATACCAACCGAGCCAGGATAGTATGCCGCGGAGTAATTGAACGCCAAGCGCGTGTCGAATCCCGCCGCGCGGTTCATGAACATCCGGTCACCGTCACCGTCAACGAAATAGAGCCCGCTGCGCTCTGAGCCGGGAATGCCCTGCCCGCCGTGCGAGGTGTTCGAACAGGTAGCTTCGCCCGGAACATTCAGGCACAGCGCCCTGACGTTGGAGGAGAACTCGATCCCGTGATTCGTCCCTGACGTGCCGTTCGCGCTCGTGCCGCCGTTATAGAAGTTTTCAATCCCCACCTCCATCTGCGCGGGTGCGAGAATACCCTCGAAATCGAGCGTGATGACCTCGGCGTGCGCCGGCGCGAAAGCGGCCGCGCTGAGACAGGTGGCGGCCGCAATCCGTTGTGTTGATTTGAGCAGGGTCAAAATATTCTCCAAATGTGGATTAAATTACCAAATTAATTCTTCGATAACAATAGCACAAATAGATGCTTTAATTGCATTTTACTGGACTTGCGATGGTGCGCGACGCGGGTGGAAATGCCACAAAGTGTTGGCTTGCAGTCAATAAGCAGTTCCCCTCCTCTCCCTTTCGACCCAAGCTGCCGTATGATATCGCTATCACTATCCCCATAACTATTACTGATGACGAAATCACAAGCGGGCAGGAGCCGGGCCAGCGGCCGCATTACCCTGGCGATGGTGGCCAAACACGCCGGCGTGGCGACGATGACGGCCTCGCGCGCGATCACCCAGCCGGACATGGTGTCGCAAGCGCTGCGCGACCGGGTCGACAAGGCGGTGATCGAACTGGGCTACGTGCCCAACCGCGCCGCCCGCGCGCTGGCGTCGTCGCAATCGAAGGTGATCGCGGTGCTGGTGCCGTCGCTGTCGAACGCGGTGTTCACCGAGGTGCTCGCCGGCATCCAGGACGCGCTCGACGCCGACGACTATCAGATCCTGATCGGCAACACCCGCTATTCGGACCAGGAAGAGGAAAAGCTGATCGGCACCTACCTGCAGTCGAACCCGGACGGCATGCTGCTGTCGGGCCTGACCCACAGCGACCGCGTGCAGCAGATCCTGACCAACTCGCGGGTGCCGGTGGTGTCGATGATGGACATGTCCACCGACCCGTCCCAGCTGACGGTGGGCTTTTCCCAGTTCCAGGCCGGCCAGGCGATGACGCGCTATCTGCTCGACAAGGGCCACAAGCGCATCGGCTTCATCGGCGCGCAGCTCGACGAGCGCACCTTGCGCCGCGCCGAGGGCTACCGCCAAGCCATGCACGAGGCCGGACTGGCCGACGCCCGGCTCGAGGTGATGGTGGCCGAGCCGTCGACCATCGCGCTCGGCGCCGAGCTGCTGGGGCGCATGCTGGCGCAGGCGCCCGACTGCGACGCCATCTTCTGCTGCAACGACGATCTCGCGCACGGCGCCATCTACCAGTGCCAGCGGCGCGGCATCTCGGTGCCGGCGCAACTGGCGATCTGCGGCTTTAACGACCTGCCCGCGTCGGCGTGGATGAATCCGTCACTGACGACCATCGGCACGCCGCGCTACCGCATCGGCTTCGAGGCGGCGACGCTGCTGCGCGCGGTCATCAAGGGCGAGGCGCCGCCCAACCGCCAGATCGACCTCGGCTTCACGCTG
>DATMSN010000884.1:0-1696 GCA_035565375.1 Duganella sp.
CCAGGCCGACCTTGTCGAGCGCGGCGCGGGCGCGCTGCTCGGCCTGGTGGTGCGAGGCGCCCGTCACCAGCAGCGGCAACATGACGTTGGCCAGGATGGAGCGGTCGTTGAGCAGACGTTGTTGCTGGAAGATCAGCCCCAGGTTGCGGCGCAGAAATGGCACGGCGGCCGGCTTGATGCGGGCGATGTCCTGGCCGTTGACGATGACGTGGCCGGCGCTGGGGCGTTCGATGGCGGCGATCATCTTCAACAGCGTCGATTTGCCGGCGCCCGAGGGGCCGGCCAGAAACACCAGTTCGCCTTTTTCCACCGTCAGCGAGATGTCGCGCAGCGCCATCGCGTCGGGGGAGTATTGTTTCGAGACGTTCCGGAATTCGATCATGTAGGTGGAGTTATTTCAACAAAAGCGTCAACAAAAGCGTCAACAAAAGCGGGCAATTAAGCGAGCAGGGCCTCGACAAATTCGGCAGCCACGAACGGCTGTAGGTCTTCAATTTTTTCGCCGATGCCGATGAAATACACCGGCACCGGACGCACGCGGGCGATCGCCGCCAGCACGCCGCCCTTGGCGGTGCCGTCCAGTTTGGTGATCACCAGGCCGGTCAGCTTCAGGGCGTCGTCGAAGGCTTTGACCTGCGCCAGCGCATTTTGCCCGGTGTTGCCGTCGATAACCAGCAGCGTTTCGTGCGGTGCGCCCTCCATGCCCTTGCCGATGACGCGCTTGACCTTCTTCAACTCCTCCATCAGGTGCAGCTGGGTCGGCAGGCGGCCGGCGGTGTCGATCATCACCACGTCCAGCCCGCGCGCCTTGCCGGACTGCACGGCGTCGAACGACACCGCCGCCGGGTCGCCGGACGCCTGCGAGATGACGGTGATGTTGTTGCGCTGGCCCCAGACCATCAATTGCTCGCGGGCGGCGGCGCGAAAGGTGTCGCCGGCGGCCAGCAGCACCGACTGGCCGTTCGATTGCATGTGCTTGGCAAGCTTGCCGATGGTGGTGGTCTTGCCGGCGCCGTTGACGCCGGCGATCATCATCACCATCGGTTGATGGCGGCCCAGCTCGAACGGACGCTGCAGCGGCAGCAGCAGGTCGATCATCAGTTGCTTGAGCGCGGCCTTGACGGCGGCGGCGTCGAGCAGCTTGTCGTCCTTGACCTTTTGCCGCAGCGCGTCGAGCAGGTATTCGGTGGCGTCGACGCCGGCGTCGGACATCAGCAGCGCCGCCTCGAGCTCGTCGTACAGGTCCTCGTCGATCTTGGCGCCGACAAACAGCAGCGACAGATTGTTCGAGGTTTTGGACAGGCCGGCCTTCAGGCGCGTCATCCACGACTGCTTCTGCGCCGGCTCCTCGATCGGCATCAGCGGCTCGGGAACATGCGCTTCGGCGGTGGCAGGGGCGGCGGGGACGGCGGCCGGCGCGGGGATCTGGACCTCTGGCGCCTCGGGGGCGACAGGTTTTTTCTTGAAGAAACTAAACATGGATATGTGGTTGGGGGCGCTTCAAGCTGATGCCCGGCAGCGCCGGACACGGGGAAATGCGGCTATTTTACCAGAGCGCGGCCGGGCAGCCGTGGGCTGCTACCGGAATGACAACTTTTTCAGCCTGTGGCGACGCTGGCGTTGCGCATGCGCCATTCGGCGATGGCGGCGCTGATGTCGGCCAGCGCGAACACCCGCACATACGGCGGCCGGCGCC
>DATMSN010000885.1:0-1648 GCA_035565375.1 Duganella sp.
CGCGCAGGTCCGCCTCGCCGACCAGCGGCAGCGCGCTCAGCGCGCGCGCCGGATCGGCCACGATGCCGGCCAGCAGCGTGGAGAAGTTGTCGGCCATGCGCGTGATGGTGGCGGCCTCGAACAGGTCGGTCGCGTATTCCCAGGTCAGTTCCAGCGTCCCTTCGTTGACGCTGAAATACAGCGACAGGTCGTATTTACTGAACGGCACGTTCATGTCTTCCTGCACCACGGCATCGTGCTTGGCGATGTCGCGCAGCATTTTGCGCCCGCCCTGCGCCTGGCTCTGGTCCAGGAAGATCAGCATGACCTGCACCACCGGCTCATAGCTCAGGCTGCGCGCCGGACGCAGCGCGTCAACCAGTTTCTCGAAAGGCACGTGCTGGTTGGCGTACGCCGACAGCAGGCGCTGGCGGGTGCGCTCGAGGAAGGCGCCGAAGCCGGGATCGCCCGACAGGTCGGAACGCATCACCAGCGTATTGACGAAGAAACCGATCACGCTTTCCAGTTCCCGGTGCAGGCGGTTGGCCACCGAGAAGCCGGTCACGATGTCCTGGTTGCCGCTGTAGCGGCCCAGCAGCACGGCGAACGCCGCCTGCATGGTCATGAACAGCGTGGCCCCGTGCTGCTGGCTCAGCTGTTGCAGGCCGCCCAGCACGCCGTTGTCCAGGCGCACCGTGTACTGGCGGCCGCGGTAGCTTTGCTGCGCCGGGCGCGGATGGTCCAGCGGCAGACTGTGCACCGCCGGGATGCCGGCCAGGTGCCCGCTCCAGTAGGCCAGCTGCGCCTCCAGCGCGCCGGTGCCCAGCCAGGCGTTCTGCCACAGCGCGTAGTCCAGATACTGCACCGGCAGCGGCGGCAGCGGATTGGGCCGGCCCTGCGCGTAGGCGGCGTACAGCTGGCTGATTTCTTCCATCAGCAGATTGGTCGACCAGTTGTCCGAGCAGATGTGGTGCTGGGTCACCATCAGCAGATGGGTGTCGCCGTCGTAGCGCACCAGGCGCACGCGCATCATCAGGTCGTCGCTGAGGCTGATCGGCGTCAGCAGCGCCTGCCGCCACAGCTCCTGGCCGCGCCGGTAGCGCTGGTCCGGCGGCAGATCCGTGATGTCGAGCCGCTCGATGGCGAAGTCGAAGTGCTGGCGCACGCTTTGCAGCGGCTCGCCGTCGACCTGGTGGTAGACCGTGCGCAGAATGGCGTGGCGCTCGATAATCGTGCGGAACGTCTGTTCCAGCGCCGCGACGTCGACGTCCTGGCTGAAGTGGAAGAAGCCGGTGTTGTAGGCGGTGTGGTTGCGCTCCAGCTGTGAAATGATCCACAGGCGCTGCTGCGAGGTCGACAACGGCGCCGGCCCGGAGGCGCCGCTGGCGACGATGGGCGGGGCGGCGGGGCCCGTATCCTGCCCCAGGCGGCGCTCGATTTCCGCCGCCTGCTCGGCCACCGTGCGCAGCACGAACAGGGTGTCGAGCGACAGATCGGTTTGGAACGCCTCGCGGATGGCGGTGATGGCGCGGATCGACAGCAGCGAATCGACGCCGAGATTGAACAGGTCTTCATGCGGCGCCACTTCCGGCAAGCCGAGGAAGCCGGCCCAGATGGCCTGCAGCTTTTGCCGCACCGGGCCGCCGGCGGCGGGCGCTTCGGCGGACAC
>DATMSN010000886.1:0-5336 GCA_035565375.1 Duganella sp.
TGATGAGGCACCTGCCGCACGTGATGCTGACCGGGGCCGGCGCGCGCCGCTTCGCCACCGAGCGCGGATTCGCCGTCGACGACACGCTGCACCCGGACAGCAAGCGCGTATGGTGGGAGCGGCTGCAAAAGGAGATGACGCCGGCGCAGCTGGCCGCCTTCCCCGACATCCCGCTCGCCCCGCTCAGCAACACCATCACCGACCCGGAACGGGTGCGCGACACCACCGTCTTCCTCGCGCGCGACGCCTCGCGGGGGCTGGGCGTGGTCACGTCGACGTCGGGCTGGGCGTGGAAGTATCCGGGCCGGCTGGGCGACTCGCCGATCGTCGGCGCCGGCTTCTACGCCGACAGCCGCTACGGCGCCGCCGCCTGCACCCACACCGGCGAGATGACGATGCGCTGCGGGACCTCGCGCAGCATCGTGCTGGCGCTGCGGCTCGGCCACTCGCTCGACGACGCCGTCAGGCTGGCGGTGGAGGAGCTGGGCGAATTGAAGACCGGCTTCCTGGCGGGGGTGGTCATCCATGCGATGGACGCGGCGGGCAACCACAAGGTGGTCGGCTTCCGCTGCGATGAGGAGATCCGTTACTGGTATTGGGACGAGCGCATGGCCGCGCCGGAATTACGCATCGCCAGCACTGTTTAAACTTAAAAAGGAATCACCATGCCGCAATTGAAACGCATCGCCGCCGCCACCCTGGCCATCGCCCTGGCCACAGTGGCCGGTTCCGCCACCGCCGGCCGCATCGAGGAGATCCAGGCGCGCGGCTACGTGCGGATCGGCGTCTCGCTGGGCGGGGAGCCGGTCGGCTTCCGCAACGGCAAGAACGAGCCGGTCGGGTATGACGTCGACGTCGCCACGCAGCTCGCCGCCAAGCTGGGCGTGCCGGCCCGCTTCTCGGACGTATCGGCCGACGCGCGCATCTCGATGCTGATGTCGAAGCAGCTCGATGTCGTGGTGGCCAATGTCTCGATCACGCCGCAGCGCTCGCGCGTGGTCGATTTCTCGAAGCCGTACAACGTCGCCGGGCTGCGCGTCATCGTGCAGAAAAGCGCAGGCATCAAGACGCTGGCCGATCTCAAAGGCAAGCGCGTGGTGGTCGGGCGCGGCACGACGGCGGACGCGTTCCTGAAGCAGGCTTCGCCGCAGGCGGTGTTTGTCTACACCGACAATTTCGCGCCGGACGGGGTTCTGATGCTCAAGCAAAAGCGCGCCGACGCCGGCATCGAGGATTCGTCGCTGCTCGACTACCTGGCCAGCAAGAACGAGCAGCTGCAGGTGCTGCCTGGAATGTACGGCAACACGCCGATCGGCATCGCCGTCGCCAAGGGCGATGCGGAGCTGCTCAAGTTCGTGAACGGATTCGTCGCCGATTACATCAAAACCGGCGCCTACGCCGACAATTACCACAAGTGGTGGGGCGACAACAGCGTTCCACCGCCTCTGTAGGGCGGATTAGCGCAGCGTAATCGGCCATGTTTGCGCCGCCGGCGGCTCATGCATGGCCGATTACGGCGTTCCGCCTCTTAAGGCCTACCGGAAGGTAGGCCGCCCCTTCGATGGGCCCCCGGGCGGTTAGCGGGCCTCGCCCGCTCTTAAGGCCTACCGGAAGGTAGGCCGCCCCTTCGATGGGCCCCCGGGCGGTTAGCGGGCCTCGCCCGCTAATCCGCCCTACGTGTCTCCTTACTTGACCACCGCCAGCTTATCGCGGCGGCCGTTCTTGAACGTATAAATGGTCAGCACGCCATCGCGCACGTCGCCGCGCGCGTCGAAGGAGATATTCCCGGTCACGCCCTTGTACTGGATCCTGGCCAGCTCCGGCAGATACTTGGCCGGTTCCGGCGAGCCGGCCTTGCGCATCGCCGCCACCATCGTCATCAGCGCGTCGTAGGTGTACGGCGCGTAGGTCTGCACCTCGATCCCGTAGCGCTTCTTGTACGCCACGCGGAAATCGGCCATGCCTTTTTCCTGCGACGGCTCGACCCCGCCCGCCTCGGCGCAAATCACCTGGCCGTCGCTCATGGCGTTACCGGCCAGCCTCGGCACCGAGTCCGAGCACATGCCGTCGCCGCCCATGAACTTGATCGGGATCGCCAACTGCTTCATCTGGCGCAGCATCGGGCCGGCCACGGCGTCCATGCCGCCGAAGAAAATCATATCCGGCTTGGTCGCCTTGATCGCCGTCAGGATGGCGCTGAAGTCGGTGGCCTTGTCGTTGGTGAACTGGGTCGACACGACGGCCGATCCGGACGCCGCGCCGGCGCGCTTGACGTTCTTGATGAATTCATCGGCCAGCCCTTTGCCGTAGGCGGTGCGGTCGTCAATGACGGCGATGCGCTTGGCCTTGACGCTTTGCACCGCGTAGCGCGCCAGCGCGGCGCCCAGCTGCTCGTCGTTGGCGACGTTGCGGAAGGTGGTGTTGTAACGCTGGCGCGTGTATTGCGGGTTGCTGGCCGACGGCGAAATCTGCGGGATGCCGGCGTCGTAATAGATCCGCGAGGCCGGGATGGTGGTGCCGGACGTCTCGTGCCCGATCACGCCCCGCACGCCGGCGTCGACCAATTTTTGCGCGGCGGCCGTGCCCTGCTTCGGATCGGCGGCGTCGTCTTCCGCCTGCAGCACGATCTTGTACTTTTTGCCACCAATGACCACGCCCTGGGCGTTGAGCTCCTCGACCGCCATGCGGGCGCCGTTTTCGTTATCCTTGCCCAGGTGGGCGATCGGGCCCGACGTGGCGGCCACGTGGCCGATTTTGATGATGTCCTGGGCCTGCGCGGCGGGCGCCAGGGCCAGCGCGACGGCGCCGGCGATTTGTATCGCTTTTGTTGGTAACTTCATACAATCTTTCATGGTTAACTTGGCAAGGATACCATCCGGCACCAGAGTCCGCCATCCGTGCGTTGCTGCTGGTATAACTGAAGTAAAATAATTTATCGAAACATTTGCCTCAGGGATATCAAGATGGAAATTTCCCAACGCATCGCCCGTTCCCGACCGCTCGCGACGACGGCCATGCACGGCCGGGTCGAGGCCATGAAAGCCGGCGGCGAGGAGGTGATCGATTTTTCCATCGCGATCTCGCATTTCCAGGCGCCGGCGACCGTGCTCGAGGCGGTCAGCGAGGGCTTGCGCCAGCCGGCGCTGGCCTACACCGCCGTCGTCGGCGACGCGGCGGTCCGCGCCCGGCTGGCCGCCAAGCTTGTCAAGGAAAACGGCATCGACGCCACGCCGGCCGACATCCTGGTCACCAACGGCGCCAAGCAGGCGCTGTACCAGGCGCTGTACGTGATGGCCGATCCCGGCGACCGCGTCATCATCTTCAAGCCGCACTGGCCGGCCTACGTGGCCACCAGCCGGCTGCTCGGGCTCGATCCGCTGCTGGTCGACCTGCCCGATGTCATCACCGCCGAGCTGCTCGACTGCCTGCCGCCGGCCAAGATCCTGATCATCAACAACCCGCACAACCCCACCGGCGCGGTGCTGACGCCGGCCGAAATCGACTGCATCGGCGCCTGGCTCGAACGCACCGGCACCCGCGCCATCGTCGATGAAAGTTACGAGAAGCTGATCTTCGACGGCGCCCACGTCAGCCTGGCCTCGCGCCCGGACTGGCGCGAACTGGGCGTCGTCACCCTGTTCTCGGCCTCGCAAAGCCACGCCATGATGGGCTGGCGCGCCGGCTTCGCGGTGGCGCCGGCCCATCTGGTGACGGCCATGGAGACCTTGCAGGGGCCGATCACGGCGGCCGCGCCGATGCTGACCCAACTGGCGCTGGCGGCGGCCTTCGAATCGGACGAACCGGCCGGCATGATGGCCGATTACCGCGCCCGCCGCGACCTGGTGCTCGATCTGACCGCCGGCCTGCCGTGGCTGACGATGCACAGTCCCGCCTCCGGACCGTACCTGTGGGCCGACGTCTCGGCGCTGACCATGGACACCAACGCGCTGGCCGAACGGCTGCTGGCCGAGCGCTCGGTGGCGGTGATGCCGGGCGAGGCGCTGGGCGCGCCGGGCCACATCCGCCTCGGCTACATCTCGGACGATGTGGCCACGTTGCGGCGCGGCGTGCTGGCCATCGTCGAATTCGGCAACGCGCTTTACCGCACCAACTGAGCCGCTGTGGCCTTCCTCCTTTTCCAACTCAATACCCTGCGCGGCCGGCTGATTTTGCTGGTGGCGCTGGCGATCGCGCCGATCGCCGTGATGACCGTCGTCAGCGGCGTGCGCGAGCGCGAACACGCCATCCGCGTGGCCGAGGAAAACCTGCAGCAGCTGACCAACCTGGCCGCCGCCAACGAGGCGCAATCGATCGAGAGCGCGCGCCAGATCCTGCGCGACCTGGCCGGCGTGCCCGATCTGATGGGCGACCAGGCCCAGTGCAGCCGCCTGCTGGCCAGCATGCAAAAGCAGAACCCCGACTACGCCAATTTCGGCCTGATCCAGCTTAACGGCGACGTCACCTGCAGCGCCATCCCGTCCAAGACCCCGGTCAACCTGGGGGACCGCACCCATTTCCGCCGCGCCGTCCATTTGCGCCGCTTCGTCGCCGGCGGCTACATCTTCGGCCGGGTGATCCAGAAGCACACCGTCAACCTCACCTATCCGCTGCTCGACGAGGGCCAGCAGGTGCAGGCGGTGTTGTTCGCCGCGCTGGACCTGACCAAGCTCGATCGCTTCGTCGCCGAGATCCAGCTGCCGCCCGGTTCGCTGCTGATGACCGCCGATTCCGAGGGCAACATCATCGCCCGCAAGCCCCATCCCGAGCAATGGTACGGCAAGCAGGTGTGGCCCGAGATGCGCGCGGCGATGGCCGGCGAACCGGGCAAGCCGGTGCTGCTGACCGGGCCGGACGGCGTCGAACGGCTGCACCGCTTCGCCCGCGTCGGCGCCAACGGGCTGTCCGACTACATCGTCACGATCGGCATCCCCGCCGACGACATCACCAAGGTCGCGCGCCGCGACCAGCAGCTCGATCTGCTGGCGCTGTCGGCGACGTTAATCCTGGCGCTGCTGGCGGCGTGGTTCGTCGGCGACGTGCTGGTGCTGCGCCGGGTCAAGCGGCTGGCCACCACCGCCAACAGCATCGCCTCCGGCACGCTGGGCGCGCGCAGCGGCATCGCCTACGGCAACGAGGAGATCAGCGACCTGGCGCGCGCGCTCGACGCCATGGCCGCCGCGCTGCAGGAGAAGGAGCTGCAGCACCTGCAGGCCGAGACCCAACTGCGCCAGGCCGACCAGCGCAAGGACGAATTCCTGGCGATGCTGGCGCACGAGCTGCGCAACCCGCTGGCGCCGATCAGCGCCGGCGCCCAGCTGCTCCAGAGCGGCAACGCC
>DATMSN010000887.1:0-2802 GCA_035565375.1 Duganella sp.
CCCACGCCGTCGTCGGCGTCCGCATCGAAAGGCGCGGCGACGCCCACCCACGCAACGAGAAATCCGGGCGCCACCGATACGCCGGCCAAACCGGCATCCGAACATCCAGCCGATGTGGACGGCGCGTTGGCCGCCTCGCAGCAAGCGGCCTTGGACATGTTATTGATGCAAAACGCGACCTCGCAGATTCAGAACCAGGTATCGATCAACCAGGCGCAAAATTCGGCCAGGGAAGAGTTGGGCAAGGGCGTGAAGGCCCTGTCCCAGTAGGTCTAGCGCCGGGTGATCGTAATCGGCTCATATCTACTGCGGTCCACGCGTGGTAGCTTCGAATTGAAGAATGAGATCAAGCACCGTATCAAAATCCGGCGGCGCCTGGCTAAACATTTCCTCTTGCATCGCTATGTAGTCTTGCCGCCAGCTTTGTTCCTGATTTGGCAAAGGCGATAGACGTAAAGTTTCCGGTGCCATCGCCTGGTAGTCGACCCAACTCTGTGAGAAAAAGACACTTCGATGCGCCAGTACTTGTTTAAACAGAGCGATATCCTCAACGGCTTTGGCCGCGATACCGCTTTGGATCAACCGATAAAGGTCATAGTAGTGCCTCGCCATCCTGGGCCGTCGTAGCTTCTCCGCTGGCCTGTAAGTTTCTTCATGCAACAGCATTGCCTTTTCCCAAAAAGTCCTTTCCGGGGCCAAAGCGTGGACGATTGTTTCTGGCTTGGCGAACAGCTGCGGGAACACCTCGGCAATGACTGGAAGTAGGGGGCGCTCGTGCGAAGGCCACGGATCAGATCGAGCGCCGAACTCAATCTTGACGATGGGACGGACGTAGCGCGCCTGCTCCCCGCCGAAATGAGTTAGGTAAAAGAAGAGGAGCGTCTGACCGTCAGGATCATTTGGATCCAGGACAAGTTGCCACCCATCAGCGTCGAGCTGCGCAGTAAAGCGATCGCTCAACTTCTGCAGCAAAGTGTTCCTTACAAACGTCCCACATGCTTCGCGTAACGCCTTGAGCCGTTTCGCTTGTTGTTTTGCGCTCGGCGCCCTTTCAGGGCTATTTTCGCCGCCAAAACCAAGCGTATCACGTCCGACGGTTAAATCGATATCCTCGGAAAACCTGTCAATCAGGCCCCAGGCCTTTGACAGTGATGTTCCTCCTTTGAAGGTCAAATGGCCCGTGAGCTCAGGCAGCGTAAACAATTGTTCCAAGGCCCAGCACACCCAGAAATCCTTTTCCGCACTGGAGGCTACCCAGCCCTTGCGGGCAGCGGTCTGCTCAATCGCCAGCTTCCGGTCTTCCTTGGGCAATTTCAAAAACTCTTGCATGGCTCAATCCTTGTCTTGCGCTATCCGTCGCATGACATTGGCGATCCACACCGGGGCCAGCGGCGCATCCGCCAGCAGCACGGCCTTGTCCTCGGCGGTCAACCTAGCCCTAAGCGTAGCGACAACCTTCTCATCGATATGCGCTTGCTTGAAATGTCGCAATGCCTGAATCACCAAGCCGCTGATGCGGCCGGCCGTCGCCATGTTGCGAGGCGTGGTGTGCTTCAGCAGAATGCTCTGCTTGCCAATATGGACGGTGCGCGAGACGCCATCGGTCAGGAAAGCCAGCTTCATCGGCACCTGCTCCGTCAACCCCAGTAGATTGGCGGCGTAGGCGCCCGATGGCTGCAGCCGCAAGCTTCCCTTGCCGGCAATCGCCTTCGCAATTTCGTCGGCCGACGGTAATAGCGGCCCCAAAATCGCGTGTGTGCGGGGGACGTCATACAGTCCTCGGGCTACTCTTCGAATTGCCTTAGCGGCGGTTAAACGCGAGAGCACCTGGTCGACGGCCGCACGGCTACCCAAGTGGAGAAAATCAACCGGGCTGAAGACTTTTCCCGCATCGCTGGCGGCCAGTTCGGCGCGGATAGCCGCATCCACGCTGCTTGGCGCGGGCGGCGTTTGCTGGGCGGTTCGGCTTGGGCCTGAAGAAGGAGATCGCATGTCGGAAAATATAGCACGTTTTTCTGACAAGGCAATCCTAACGTTAGGACTTATGAGGGTTGTTGTGAGCGTAGCGGATCTGCATCGCACTTCGGCCTCAATTGAAAGCCCCCTCGGCCCGCAGCAGCGACACCGCGAGATCGATAAAAGCGCGCACCTTGGTCGTCGAGCGTCGGCCTTCGTGGTGCACGACATTGACCGGCACCGGCGCCGATTCATATTGGCTCAACACCGTCTTGAGCCGCCCGGCCGCCAGGTGCGGCGCGACCATGTAGGAAATCACGCGGGTCAGCCCAAAGCCGCGCACCACCGCCGCGATGGCGGCGTCGTTGCTGGTGCTGACGAGGCGGGGCCGCACGCGGACGACCACCGGCTGGCGCTCGGACTCGAAGCGCCAGTCGTGCGACGTGGTCACGGCGTTGGCCAGGACGATGTCGTGGCCGGCAAGCTGCTCCGGCGTGAGCGGGATGCCGCGCGCGTCGAGGTAAGCGGGCGACGCGCACACCACCTGCCGCACCTGGCCCACCCGCACCGCCTGGTAGCTCGAGTCGGGCAGGTTGCCGAGGCGGACGGCGACGTCGATCCCTTCGTCCATCATGTTGACGACGCGGTCGACGAAGCGGCATTCGACCTCGGTGTCCGGATAGCGGCGCAGGTACTCGGTCACCACCGGCGTGACATACATGGCGCCGAACAGCACCGACGAGGTGATCACCAGCTTGCCGCGCGGCTGGTCGTGCGTGCCGGCCGCCGCCTGCTCGGAATCGGCCACGTCGGCCAGGATGCGCCGGCAATCGGCCGCGTAGCGCG
>DATMSN010000888.1:0-7016 GCA_035565375.1 Duganella sp.
GGCCAGCTCGGTTTTGGCCGCGCGCACCGTCAGCGGCGCCTCGACGTGGGCCTTTTTGCGCGCCAGCGCCAGCTTGCGCGCCTGCGCCAGGCGGTCCGTGGTCGACGCGGGCAGATCGTCAAGCCGCTCGTTGAGCGCGTGACGTACTTTATAGGCGAAGTTCAGATCATCGGTGTTCATAGTTTTATTCCCTTGGCTTTGAGCGACTCGGCGAGAGTGTGTGTTGCGCGTGAGCAATGCGTCTTCACGCTCCCTTCGGAACATCCCATTGCTTCGGCTGTTTCAGCCACGTCCATGTCCTGCCAATAACGCATAAGGAAGGCTTCCCGTTGACGTGCCGGAAGCTTTTGTACCTCCGCATCGATGAGGGCGAGCATTTGCTGGCGTTCGACCTTGTCGGCGCTCGATTCGGCGGCCTCGGTGCCTTCCTCGGCGGCGTAGGATTCGAGTATATCAAAGTCGTCGCCGCCTTCGCCCGACGGCGCCATGCCCGAAAACAAGCTGACCCACGTGTTGCGGACCTTTTCGCGGCGGAAGTAATCGAGGATGGTGGTCTGCAGGATGCGCTGGAACAGCATCGGCAGCTCGGCGGCCGGCTTGTCGCCGTATTTCTCGGCGAGCTTGATCATCGCGTCCTGCACGATGTCCAGGGCCGATTCGTCCTTGCGTACCGCGTAGACGGCTTGTTTGAAGGCGCGCCGCTCGACGTTTTCGAGAAAGTCGGATAATTCTTTGTCTGTGGCCATGCGTTGGGTGAGGTACTGCCGGGATCACCGGCGATGGGCGCATCATTGCTGCTGATTGTTGTTGGTATGGCTAGCTGGCGGCGATTTGCGAACTGAGCGCATGCTAGCAAAAATCGGCATTCCTTGCATCGTTTTACGTCAAAACACCGGATTTTTGCACCCGTAACAAGGTTTTTGCCAATTATTTCTTGCTCAAACCGGTGCCGACGGTGTACCGTATGGGACGCTTTGAACACCCCGAAGCTTTATGGTCTTGTCGCAGCAGGCACACAACGCCGCCATCGACACGACGCGCTTTCATATGTAGGCAGTTTGCTCTAACCCGTGCCACAAGCGCGAGAGGTACGCACAACCGCTACAGAAGGATCCGGCAGAACGATATTTGCGTTGAGCGCCGCTTTGCACGTCACTACGGTTGGCGGAAGAGGCGGGCGTGACCGCATGACAAAGGGACGCTGGGCAAGGCTGTAGGGGCAGGCATACTTCGCGAGGGAAGAGCATCCGATCAATCTCCAATGGACCTTGAAAGGAATGTTTC
The DNA here is from genome assembly GCA_035565375.1 of Duganella sp. GTDB lineage: Bacteria > Pseudomonadota > Gammaproteobacteria > Burkholderiales > Burkholderiaceae_D > Rugamonas. The sequence goes on from DATMSN010000888.1 coordinate 1,285, forward strand.
ATGAACACCGAAGCATCGTCACAACAATCTGGTGGCCAAAACGGCCAACTCACCGGCGCGGAAATACTCGTGCGCTGCCTGGCGGAAGAGGGCGTGGAACACGTCTTCGGTTATCCCGGCGGAGCCGTCCTGTATATCTACGACGCCATCTTCAAGCAAGACAAATTCCAACACGTGCTGGTGCGTCACGAGCAGGCCGCGGTCCACGCCGCCGATGCGTACTCGCGCAGTTCGAACAAGGTTGGGGTCGCGCTGGTCACGTCCGGTCCGGGTGTCACCAATGCCGTCACCGGCCTTTCCACCGCCTACATGGATTCCATCCCCATGGTCGTGATCTCGGGCCAGGTGCCTAGCCACGCCATCGGCCAGGATGCCTTCCAGGAATGCGACACGGTCGGCATCACCCGTCCGGTCGTGAAGCACAATTTCCTCGTCAAAGACGTCAAGGATTTGGCGGAAACCGTCAAGAAAGCCTTCTTCATCGCCCGCACCGGCCGTCCAGGCCCCGTGCTGGTCGACATCCCGAAGGATATCTCGATGCACAAGACGACGTACTCGTACCCGAAAGAGGTCGAGATGCGTTCGTACAAACCGGTCGACAAGGGCCATTCGGGCCAGATCCGCAAGGCGGTCCAGCTGCTGCTGCAGGCCGAACGGCCGATGATCTACACTGGCGGCGGCGTGATCCTGGCCAACGCCTCGCCCGAGCTCAACAAGCTGGTCGACAAGCTCGGCTTCCCGGTCACCAACACCCTGATGGGCCTGGGCGCCTATAAAGCGTCGAGCGAGCACTTCGTCGGCATGCCCGGCATGCACGGCACCTACGAAGCGAACATGGCGATGCAGCACTGCGACGTCCTGATCGCCATCGGCGCCCGCTTCGACGACCGCGTGATCGGCAACCCGAAGCACTTCGCCTCGCACCCGCGCAAGATCATCCACGTGGACATCGATCCATCGTCGATCTCCAAGCGCGTCAAGGTCGACATCCCGATCGTCGGCAACGTCAAGGACGTGCTGATCGAATTCCTGGCGCAGCTGGACGCGACCGACGCCAAGCCGAACGCGCCCGCCGTCAAGGACTGGTGGAAGCAGATCAACGAATGGCGCGGCAAGGAATGCCTGAAGTTCGCCTCGTCGGACCTGGTCATCAAGCCGCAATCGGTGGTGCAGAAGGTGTGGGAAGTGACCAAGGGCGACGCCTTCATCACCTCCGACGTCGGCCAGCACCAGATGTGGGCCGCGCAGTACTATCCATTCGACAAGCCCAAGCGCTGGATCAACTCGGGCGGCCTGGGCACGATGGGCGTGGGCCTGCCGTACGCCATGGGCGTGCAGATGGCCAACCCGGACGCCACCGTCGCCTGCATCACCGGCGAAGGTTCGATCCAGATGTGCATCCAGGAGCTCGCCACCTGCAAGCAATACCATCTGACGCCGAAGATCATCATGTTGAACAACCGCTTCCTCGGCATGGTGCGCCAGTGGCAGCAGATCGACTACGGTTCGCGCTACTCCGAGTCCTATATGGATTCGCTGCCGAACTTCGAGAAGCTGGCCGAGGCCTACGGCCACGTCGGCATGCGCATCGAGAAGCCGGGCGACGTCGACGGCGCGCTGCGCGAAGCGTTCGGCATGAAGGACAAGCTGGTGTTCATGAACTTCATTACCGATCAATCGGAAAACGTCTGGCCGATGGTGAAAGCGGGCAAGGGGCTCTCTGAAATGCTGTTGGGTTCGGAGGACTTATAAGATGCGACACATTATCTCTGTATTGCTGGAAAACGAAGCCGGCGCGTTGTCCCGCGTCGTCGGTTTGTTCTCGGCGCGCGGCTACAACATCGAAACGTTGACCGTGGCCCCGACCGAAGATCCGACCCTGTCGCGCATGACCATCGTCACCAGCGGCTCGGACGACATCATCGAGCAGATCACCAAGCACCTGAACCGCCTGATCGAGGTGGTGAAAGTGGTGGACCTGACCGAGGGTCAGCACATCGAACGCGAGCTCATGCTCATCAAGGTGCGCGCGGTCGGCAAGGAACGGGAAGAGATGAAGCGGACGGCGGACATCTTCCGCGGCCGCATCATCGACGTCACCGAGAAAACCTACACGATCGAATTGACCGGCGCCAAGAGCAAGCTCGACGCGTTCATCGACTCGATCGACCGCGCCTCCATCCTGGAGACGGTACGTACCGGCGGTTCCGGCATCGGACGCGGCGAACGCATCCTCAAAGTTTAAGTTTGTACGGTTCCCAAACGTACGCTGTTACCCATTAAAAAATACTAAGGAATTATCATGAAAGTTTTCTACGACAAAGACGCCGACATCTCCCTGATCAAAGGTAAGAACGTCGCCATCATCGGCTACGGCTCGCAAGGCCACGCGCACGCGCAAAACCTGAGCGATTCGGGCGTCAACGTGACTGTCGGCCTGCGCAAGGGCGGCGCCTCGTGGAACAAGGTTGAGAAAGCCGGCCTGAAGGTCGCCGAAGTGAACGACGCCATCAAGGCCGCCGACGTCATCATGATCCTGCTGCCGGACGAGAACATCGCCCAGGTCTACAACGAAAACGTCGCCCCGAACGCCAAGCAGGGCGCGGTGCTGGCCTTCGCCCACGGCTTCAACGTGCACTACGGCCAAGTCGTGCCACGCGCCGACCTGGACGTGATCATGGTCGCGCCGAAGGCCCCGGGCCACACCGTGCGCGCCACCTACACCCAGGGTGGCGGCGTGCCGCACCTGGTCGCCGTGTACCAGGACAAGTCCGGCATCGCCCGTGACATCGCCCTGTCGTACGCCTCGGCCAACGGCGGCGGCCGCGCCGGCATCATCGAAACCAACTTCCGCGAAGAAACCGAAACCGACCTGTTCGGCGAACAGGCCGTGCTGTGCGGCGGCGCCGTCGAGCTGATCAAAGCCGGTTTCGAAACGCTGACCGAAGCCGGCTACGCGCCGGAAATGGCGTACTTCGAGTGCCTGCACGAGCTCAAGCTGATCGTCGACCTGATCTATGAAGGCGGCATCGCCAACATGAACTACTCGATCTCGAACAACGCCGAATACGGCGAGTACGTGACCGGTCCCAAGGTTGTGACGTCGGCCACCAAGGACGCGATGCGCCAGTGCCTGAAGGACATCCAGACCGGCGAATACGCCAAGTCCTTCATCCTGGAAAACAAGGCCGGCGCCCCGACCCTGATTTCGCGTCGTCGCCTGACCGCCGAGCACCCGATCGAAGAAGTCGGCGCCAAGCTGCGCGCCATGATGCCTTGGATCGCCAAGAACAAGATGGTCGACCAGTCGAAGAACTAAGCAGTCTCTTCTTCACGAAAAAGCCGGCGCGAGCCGGCTTTTTTTTGCGCCCGAAGATGACCGTGTAGTCACCGAGGTTTGCATAGTCTGGTTTTTAAATTGTTGCGTCGCAGTGATTTATGTGGACTTTTGGTTAATAACATTTTTATAATCAGCTGCGAGATTTGAAAGTTCGTTCTCGTCGTCCCCGCGTCGGCTTCCTGGCGTCCGAGGTCGCCCGCTTTATCCACCTTTGATGGAGTAACAATGACAATGTCTAAATATTCGGCCCTGGCAGCCGCACTTACTTTTTGCCTGCTGTCGACCACCGCCAGCGCGGCCGGCCCGGTGCGCATCACCTTCGACGCGGATGATCCGATCGGCGGCCTGGCGCAAGGCGAAACGCTGAGCAATCAATATGCCGCCCTGGGAGTCACCTTCGGGCCGAACCCGTTCTCGGGTCCCGGCGGACCTGTCACGAACTGGGCCACCAACACCGATATGACGATCGTCTCGTCCCAAGGCAACGAAGTCGGCGGCCTGGGCGAACCATCGCTGGTCAGCGGCAACATCCTGCACAGCATCACGGGGTGGGCGGTTGAAGACGGCGATCCGAGTTTTGTCGCCCACTTCAGCCAGGGCATCACGTCGTTCAGCGCCGACTTCGCCGGCGTCTTTTTCCCCGATTCGGTAACGCTCTACGCCTACAACGGTTCGACACTGCTCGGCACGGCGAACAGCACGATCGACATCGAACAGTTTACGCTCAGCTTTTCCAGCGCCACGCCGATCACCAGCGTCGTCGTCAACAATGGCGCTTTTGACGACTGGGTCGGGGTCGACAACATCACCTTCAACACGGCGGTGTCGGCCGTGCCGGAACCGTCGACCTATGCCATGTTCGGCCTCGGACTGGGCTTGTTGGGAGTGGTGCGCCGCAAGCGTGCGCTCGCCGCCAAGCAATAAGCGGCACCGGGACGGGTTTCCAGGCCAGCACGGCCGAGGCCGTGTAGAAATGGTGGACCTGACCCCGCCTATGTTGTGACACTGGCGGCGCGGGAGTGTGATCAGAAGTCTCAGAGTGGTTCGTCGCTGTTTACTTCTTCGACCGGTGGGGGCGAAATGGTGGGGGCCCCAGAGGCTGGGGCGGCGGGTTTCTTGATGATAGCTATTGCAAGGGCTTCCTCGGTCAGCTCTGGAATTTCTTCATACTCCGCAGGCTGAATTTCGTGGGCATCGACGCGCGCCATGTCAGAGCCCAAGGGCGGGGGCGATACGGGATTTTTCACGTTCATTGGCTTTCCTCATACTGATAATACGACGGTGCTTGCCGCGTTGAGCGTAGATCACGACAACCATTCTGTTCTCCAGAACACCGTAGCAGATTGTCCGTTGCTCGCCACAGTTCTTCCGCGTGTCGGGCATTTCCACAGTTGGCCCTGCGAACACCCGCCATGCATCGGCAAAATCAAGTCCGCGCTCAGCCAGCGTTCTGTCACGTTTGAGTGGATCGAACGTGATGAACATGGGGTTAGTCTAGGGAGTTAGGGCGCTCGCTTCAAGCAATGTGAGCGGTTATCCAGCACGAGAGAAGTCTGATTTTGCTCTTCTATTCGCAAGCGGTGTTGATCGGCGTCTGGAGTCATGATGAGGGCGGCGATCCAGAACGCCATGCCGACGAGCGCCTTGCCGAACGTCAGCGCGGGTTCGGCAGCTTGTCGGCGGCGCCTTGGCGCTGCCCCAGCAGCACCGCGCCCACCACTCCCAACACCATCAGCGCCACGGCGATCACCTCCGCCTGCGTGGCGCGCACACCCAGAAAATCCAGCACCGGATTGACGCGGATCTGCTCGATCAGCAGACGCTCGGCGCCGGCCAGGATCAGGTACACCGAAAACAGCCAGCCCATGCGGAACGGGTGGCGCCGCAGCGCCCACAGCGCCAGGAAGCACAGTAGCGCCATCGCCGTTTCGTACATCGGCGCCGGATACACGCCCGGCGCGGCGATCACTTCGCCGAAAATATTGTTGTCGTACGTTTGCGCCCACAACCATGTCGGCAGCCACTCCGGCTTCAACGCCATGTTGGACGCGATGCCCCAGTCGCCGTCGCCCGACACCTCGCAACCGATGCGGCCGATCGCGTAGCCGATCATCATCGCCGGCGCGGCGGCGTCGAGCAGCGGGCGCACCGGCAGGCGCCAACGCCGCACGCACACCATGCCGGCCAGCGTGCCGACGATCAGGCCGCCAAAAATGCTCAGCCCCGAACGCGTGAAGATCATGCTCAGCGGATCGGCCATGAACTGCTGGCTGTGCTCGAGAATATGAAACAGCCGCGCGCCCACCACGCCGGCGATCATCACCACCACCATGAAGTCGCTGACCACGGTCTGCGGCGGCACCTGCGCGCCGCCCACCAGCGCCGCGCGGAT
>DATMSN010000889.1:0-1628 GCA_035565375.1 Duganella sp.
CCGGCCGGCGACTTCCACGTCGGGACCCTGGAGATCCCGCCGATCAAGGCACGGCACGCGCCGTCCTATCACCTGCTCGCCCTCGGGGGCCGGCTGCGCCGGCGGGCGGGCTACAGCGCGGCCACACGGGAAACCACACAAAGGCCGGACTGGATAACGCGTTCCGGGGCAAAGTTAAGCGCGCTTCCGGCGGAGATGCAGCCGACGCCGGGCCAACACGGCTTGTCCTTGTCATTCACGGTGCCGCGCACCGGCGTCCCGAAGACCCTCACGGCGAGCAACGCGGCCCAAATGAACGAACTGCTGAGTGTACCCAACTGGAACGCCGCCGGCCAGCCGGTCCGGTATGACGTCGACCACATGATCGAATATCAACTGGGCGGGGCCGACGAGCCGGCAAATTACGAGTTGCTCGACAGCTCGCATAACCGCAGTATCGGCCCAGGATTTGCCCATGAGGTCCGGCAGGCGGTGGGCAGGGCACTCGTTGCCGCGCCCGCCTCGCCGCAACTGGCCGACTATACCGGTCCGCGCGAGGCGGCGGGACCGGGAGCGACACTGGGCAAGCCGACGGTGGCTGGCGTGCTGCAAGCCAAAAACATCGTGTTTGCCGGCGCCTCGGTACGCCAACGCGAAACGCGCCAGACGGAGGGCGGGTCGACCTTTTGGACCAGGGCGCAGATCGACGCCATGGTGCACGTCCGGGAACAGGCGCAGCCGGCCGAGGCCCTGGACGGCGCGGCAAACCGCTTCGCCCTGCGCTCGCCGACGGACAACCTGCTGATCGCGCGATTTCGCCACGAGGCGCAGGAATTGACGTTCCGCCCGCCCCCGTCCGCGAGCGGCGGCATCGCCGGCCTGACCATCACGGAAGTGGCGCTGAATCGCGGCTACAACGAGCCAGGCACCGGTACCGCACGCATCGGCACGATCACCGGCACGCTCGACTTCGGATCGAAAATCACCCTCCCGGACGCGGAAAAGACGGTCATGCTGCCTATCAATCCAAGCCGCGACCGGACATCGTTCTCCGGCAGGATCGGTTTACCCGAACCCGCCGCGGCCGCCGCCAATTTCAACCCCGCCAGTCCGCTGGCGCTGAGCGGGCTCAACGTCGGCCAGGGCGTCTACGGCCGCGGTGTGCTGTATCCCAGCCATCCGGCGCTGGCGGGGATCAATATTCCGGCCACCCTCATCAACGGCAGGCTGGGCCTGTTTTACACGCTCGATGCGCAAACGCTGGCCGAGCGCATGCCGATCCCGGGCTTGACGGTCGACTCCGCCGCGATCACGCTCGGCTTCGACGGCAGCGCGTTCAGCGTGGCCGGCGGCGCCGATTTCACGATCCGCAATTTTGGCCAGGGGCAATTGCGCGCGATGGTCGACAGCGACGGCAAGTTCCAGCTCGAAGGCGACTTCCGGGCCGATCCGCGCCTGTTCGACCGCGCCGACATGCGACTGTGGTACCGCTCGGACACCGGCTTTGGCGGCAGCGGCACCCTGGCCATCACCAACCCGGACAAGATACCGGGCGTGCGCGCCGCGTCCGTCACGGCCGGCTACGACAACGGCGTGTTCTCGGCCGCCGGCACGGTCGAGCCCAACATTCCCGGGCTGCAAAGCGCCGG
>DATMSN010000890.1:0-2751 GCA_035565375.1 Duganella sp.
ATCTCGGCGGCGCGGGGCGGGGTGACGGTGACGGTCACCGGTTTGCTGCGCGTCAGCGAGAAAACCAGCTCGCTGCGCGCCAACGAGCCGGCGCGCAACTACTGGTACACCCGCGATTTGCAGGCGATCGCCAAGGCGCGCGGTTTGCCGGCGGTGGCGCCGTACTATGTCGACGCCGATGCCGCCTCGGCGAAGGTCGATCTGCCCGGCGACGGCGTGCGGCCGGTGGGCGGGCTGACGGTAATCTCCTTCGTCAACAACCATTTGGTTTATGCTGTCACCTGGTTCGCGCTGGCGCTGATGGTGGCGGGCGGCGCCTGGTGGGTCGCGAGGGACACACGCAGGGCGGACTAGCGCGGCGTAATCGCTCATGCATGCGCCGTCGGCGGCTCGTCGATGGCGGATTACGGCGTTCCGCCTAATCCGCCCTACGTGGAACACGGGTCTTCAGGGGCCGTGGAGCCGCACGGAAAACACGTAGGGCGGATTAGCGCAGCGTAATCCGCCATGCATGCGCCGTCGACGGCTTCGGCGCAGGACCGCGCCACCCGGCACGCCCCACGACAACCGTCATACCAGGAAAAAAACGATGGCGACAAAAAACCAGAATCCATACGATCGCGGCCGCCCGAACGCCCCGGTGGTCGAGCCGCTGGCGGCGGTGAAAGCCTCGGCCAACACCATCACCCACGCGGCCGGCCACAAGAACATGCAGCAGCTGATCCAGCTGCGCTGGATCGCCGTGATCGGCCAGATCACCACCATCGCCGCCGCCTCGCAACTGCTCGACGTCCAGCTGCCGATGCCGGCCATGCTCAACGTGCTGGCCTGCCTGATCGCCTTCAACATCGCCAGCACGCTGCGCTGGCAGGAAAACCAGTTCGTCTCCAACAACGAGCTGCTGCTGGCGCTGACGGTGGACGTGGCCAGCCTGACCGCCCAACTTTACCTCAGCGGCGGCGCCACCAATCCCTTTGTCTTCCTCTACCTGCTGCATGTGATCCTGGGCGCGGTACTGCTGGAGGCCTGGTCCACCTGGACCATCGTCGCCGTCACCGGCGCCTGCATCGCCTGGCTGGCGCTGTTCTCCGAACCTTTGCGGCTGCCGCAGGACCACGAACGTGGCATCCTGAGCCTGTACGTGCAGGGCATGCTGGTGTGCTTCATCCTCGACGCGGCGCTGCTGGTGGTGTTCATCAGCCGCATCACGCGCAACATGCGCACCACCGCCGCGCGGCTGGCCGCGCTGCACCAGCGGGCGGCGGAGGAGGAGCACATCATCCGCATGGGCCTGCTCGCGTCCGGCGCGGCGCACGAATTGGGCACGCCGCTGGCCACGCTGGCCGTGATCCTCGGCGACTGGAAGCATATGCCCGAGTTCAAGGGCAACCCGGTGCTGCTGGAGGAGATCGCCGAGATGCAGACGCAGCTCAAACGCTGCAAGTCCATCGTCAGCGGCATCCTGCTGTCGGCCGGCGAGACGCGCGGCGAATCGTCGGCCGCGACCACCATCAACACCTTCCTCGACGAGGTGGTCGCCGAGTGGCGCATCGGCCGTCCGGTGGTGGCGTTCGAGTTCGAGAACCGCATCCATCCGGATCTGCCGGTGGTGTCCGATTCGACGCTCAAGCAAATGATCTGCAATGTGCTCGATAACGCGCTGGAGGCGTCGCCGCTGTGGCTGCGCATGGAGGCCAGCCGCGAGGACGACGCGCTGGTGCTGCAGGTGACCGACGCCGGCCCCGGCTTCGCCGAGGCGATGCTGGCGCAATTCGGCAAACCGTATAATTCCAGTAAGGGACGGCCGGGCGGAGGGCTCGGACTGTTCCTGGTGGTGAACGTGGCGCGCACATTGGGCGGCGCCGTCACCGCCAGCAACCTGGAGCAGGGTGGGGCGATGGTGCGTTTGACGCTGCCGTTGTCGGCCATCGAAATCAAATCGGAACCAACACATCATGACTACTGAACGTTTGCTGTTGCTGGTCGAAGACGACGCGGCCTTCGCGCGCACCCTGAGCCGTTCGTTCGAACGGCGCGGCTACAAGGTGCTGCTGGCGGAGAACGTCGACGAGACCAGCGCCATTTTGGTGGACCACTCGCCCGGCTATGCCGTGGTGGATTTGAAACTGAAGGGCAACTCGTCCGGCCTGGCCTGCGTGCAGATGCTGCACCAGCACGATCCCGAGATGCTGATCGTGGTGCTGACCGGCTTCGCCAGCATCAACACGGCGGTCGAGGCGATCAAGCTGGGCGCCTGCCAGTATCTGGCCAAGCCGTCGAACACGGACGACATCGAAGCGGCGTTCGAACACGTCGCCGGCGCCGCCGAGCTGGAATTGACCAACCGTTCGACGTCGATCAAGACGCTGGAGTGGGAGCACATCCACACGGTGCTGGCGGAGACCGACTTCAACATCTCGGAGGCGGCGCGCCGGCTGGGCATGCACCGCCGCACCCTGGCGCGCAAGCTGGAGAAGCAGCGGGTCAAATAACCATTTGGATAACGTATGACACAAGCTTCGTTTCCCGGCTTCGAACCCGAACCGGAACTGACCGACCGCATCTTTTTCGCGGTGATGCCGGACGGCGCGGCGATCGCCGATATCCATGCGCTGACGGCGGACTTGAAGGTGCGCCACGGCATGCGCGGCCGGCCTATCGTCGACGCCAAGCTGCACGCGACCTTGTGCAACCTGGGCGACTTTGCCGGCATGCCGGCCAGCCTGGTCGCGCGCGCGGAGCAGGCGGCGG
>DATMSN010000891.1:0-4521 GCA_035565375.1 Duganella sp.
GACCCTGGTGATCCACGGCGACGACGACCAGATCGTGCCGATCGACGCGGCGGGCCGGGCCTCGGCCGCGATCGTCAAAGGCGCCAAGCTGATCGTCTACCCGGGCGCGCCGCACGGCCTGACCGACACCCACAAGGACAAATTCAATGCCGATTTCCTGGCGTTCGCCAAGTCCTGAGGACGGGATGACAGGCCGGATATAGGTGGGTCTTTAGCGTCGCACAAGCGGCGCTGTTCTCCCAGGGTTCTCTGAAGAACCCTGAGAGAGCTCTGGCTTTTGCCGCACGCTGTTTTCAGATGAGCAAACGCATGCACGACTTAAGCGTTTGCTTGGGGAGTCAGGACAATTTTCCCCACGTTCAAACCGTCTTCCATGCGTTTCTGCGCTGTACCTGCTTCGGCCAAGGGGTAGACGCTATCGATGATTGGATTCAAGCCATCTTCGCCGAACCGCGATAACCAACGTTCCTTAAAACGATGCGACATGGCGTGCTTTACTTCTTGTGAACGCGATTTCATGACTGTGCCCATAATTTGCAGGTGGCGGTACAGCAAACGGTCCAGCGGTATCTTCGCGTTGTCGATCCCACCCATGATACCGATTTGCACCAGGCGGCCGCCGAAGTCGAGCGAATTGACATTGCGTTCGAAGTAAGGTGCGCCGATGAAATCAAGGATGAGGTTTACGCCGCGATTTTCGGTTCGTGCAGCAACTGCCTGCGCGAAGTCTTCTTTCTCATAGTCGATTACATGATTCGCCCCCATGCGGAGAACGATGTCATGGGCGCTTGTCTTCGCGGTGGAAAAAACCGTCGCGCCCACTGCATGCGCCAGCTGTACGGCCGCCCCCCCGACACCACCTGCGCCGGCGTGAATCAGAACGGATTCGCCAGGTTGCAGCTTGCCCAAGTGGATCAGTGCCTCATGCGCCGTCACAAACACTTCGGTGATTGCCGCGGCATGAATATAGTCCATGCCATCTGGAATCGGCATCGCCATACGGTAGTCGATGCGGGAAACCTCGGCATAGGCGCCACCTCCAACAATACCCATGACACGGTCACCGACGGAATAACCCTCGACTTCCGCGCCGATGGCGACCACCTCGCCTGCGATTTCCAGGCCCATGATGGTGGAGTCGCCAAAGTCGGGCCAGCCGTAGCCGCCGCGACGGTGGGTCAGGTCAGCGCGGTTGACGCCGGCTGCATGGGTTCGCACCAGCAGGTCGGTGGGGCGGAGGACAGGTTCCGGGACTTCGCCGATTTTGAGTACCTCGGCTGCGCCGAATTGGTCAAAGATAATAGCTTTCATGATGGCTCCTTATATCGTAGCGATAGAGTTGGATGGCCGCGGCGGAGACTTGCGCGGCGGAAGAATATAGTCAAACGCCCTGGTCTTCAGAGAACGCCGCGTTAGCGTAAGCAGACGCGGTGATGGCCGCCGGGAAGCCGGCATAGAACGCCAGATGCGTGATGGCCGCACTGAGCTCGGCCTGCGTCAAGCCGTTTTGGATACCGCGGCGCAGGTGCGCGGGAAGTTCGTTAGCGTGGTTCATGGCGATGAGGCAGGCAATGGTGATGAGGCTGCGGTCGCGCGGGGCGAGGTCCGGGTCGGTCCAGACTTCCGAATACAGCGGCTGCTCGACGAAATCGGACAACTTGGGTGTGAAGTGTCGGGCCGCCGCGCGAGGGCTGGTGAAATCGATGGGTTTCATGATGTTTCCTTTCGTTTCTGAATCAGGCTTGGCTGATGAATTTATTCGTCAGGTAGTGGCCAATACCTTCAGTACCGCCTTCCGAGCCATGACCGCTTTCCTTCATGCCGCCGAAGGGCAATTCGGTGGCGATGATGCGGTACTGGTTGATGCCTATCATTCCCGCCTCGAGACCGTCGCCGACGTCGATGGCCGTGCGCGCGTCGCGGGTGAAGGCATAGGCGGATAGCGCATAAGGCAAGCGATTAGCTTCCGCCAGACCGTCTTCCAGCGTATCGAAGGGGCGCAATACGGCGATGGGGCCGAACGGCTCTTCATGCATGATGCGGGCGCTCATCGGCACGTCGGCCAGCACGGTCGGTTCGAAGAAATAGCCCGGACGGTCGATACGCTTGCCGCCGGTCAATACCCTGGCGCCTTGCTCCACCGCGTCGGCAACCAGCGATTCCATCTTGGCCAGTTGGCGCGGATTGGCCAGTGGGCCCACTTGTATGCCGCTATCCATGCCATCACCGATGACCAGCTTCCGCGTTGCTGCGACGAAGCGCTCCTCGAAGCGGGCATAGGCGGCGCGCTGAATCAGGAACCGGGTCGACGAAATGCAGATTTGGCCGGTGCCACGGAAGCGGTTGGCGGCGCCGCCCGCGGCGGCGGCGTCGATATCGGCATCCTCAAATACCAACACGGGGCCGTGTCCGCCCAACTCCAGCGTGATTGGCTTGACGCCGGCAGCGGCGCGCTCGGACAGCAGGCGTCCCACCGGTACGGAGCCGGTGAAGGCGACCTTGCGGATAACCGGCGAGGCAATCAGCTGCCCCGAGACCATGTCCGGCACGCCGAAGACGATTTGCAGCACGCCTTTAGGCAGACCGGCGTCATCCAGGCAGCGGGCCAGGGCCAAGGCCGTCGCAGGGCTTTCTTCGCCCGGTTTCAGGATGACGCTGCAGCCGGCCGCCAAAGCTGCCGACAGCTTGCGGGCAGGGGTAATGGCAGGGAAGTTCCAAGGCGTAAAAGCGGCCACCGGACCGATAGCCTGACGCTTCACCAGTTGCTGAACGCCCGGGCGATTGGCGGGAACCACGCGACCATCGATCCGGCGCGCTTCCTCGGAGAACCATTCGAAGTATTCCGCGGCGCGCAATACCTCATCGCGACTCTCGCTCAGGGGCTTGCCTTCTTCCAGCGTCATCAGCGTGGCGATGTGCTCGGCGCGTTCGCGCATCAGTCCTGCTGCGTTTCTCAGGATGCGGGCGCGTTCGGCTGGTACCGTATGCCGCCATATCTCGAAAGCGCCTTTGGCGGTATCCAGCGCCTGGTCCAGGTCCGCGGCGGTGGCCAGCGGAAGGCGGCCCAGTGTCGCACCGGTTGCCGGGTTGATGACAGCGGAGGTGTCGCGGCTGCCAGCCTCCAGCCAGACGCCGTTGATGAACAGATAGAGCTGGTCGTAGTTATACTTTTGCATGATTATCTTCCTTGGTTGAATTCGGTAGCATGTGGGCTTGCCGTAGGAAGAAGATTAAAACCGCGGGGGACTGTTGATAAGATGACTCTTCCCCACAATGGCTATGCAAGGAATGCACAAATGCAGTCGGAAAAATTTGCGGAATTTCTGGGAGTCTTTGCCGATGTGGTACGGGAAGGAAGCTTTTCCGGGGCTGGCCGTCGTCGTGGACGCACGCCCTCGTCCATCGGACGCCAGATTGATACGCTCGAGGAGTACCTCGATACCCCTTTGTTCTTGCGTTCCACACGACTGTTGACACTTACCGATGCGGGTGAGGCGCTATTGGTTCGGGCCAGGCAAATCCTTGACTCGCTGGAAGACGCGCAGCAGGAATTGGCATCGATGAAGGGAGCGGTGACCGGCACCCTGCGGGTGGCCTGCTTCCCGACGTTTGGCAAGCGCTATGTCATGCCGGTCATGGGGGAGCTGGCCCGTAAGTATCCTGATTTACGGTTGGAATTGGACCTCACCGAAAGGCTGGCCGACCCGGTAGCAGAGCGTCTGGACTTGGTTATTCGAATCGGCAACATGGCTGACAGCACTCTCATCGGGACCCGCATTGCGACGCAGACCCGCATTCTGTGCGCGAGTCCAGCCTATCTCGCGCAAGCGGGCAGCCCGACCGAACTCGCAGACCTCGCATCACATCGCCTCATCGATAAGCTGCATGGTGCGGACTTGCTGGGATGGGCTGATGTGCTTGGTCAGCCAGCCCGCGCGGTCAGCTCGCAACCTGTGTTTGCCTGTGACGATTTCGAGGCAATGCGCCTCGCCGCCAGGGAGGGACTAGGGATTGGCTATCTTCCAGACTGGGTGGTCGGGCCTGATGTCAAGGACGGCCATCTTTTGCAGCTATTTCCTGAATGGTCAGCGCAACCGCATGCATGTACGGGAATTCATGCGCTACGCGCATTAAGACAGCCGCCGGCCCGCGTCACGGTTCTCTTGGATACGCTACGGGCGTACATTGGCTATCCGCCGGGCTGGGCTTTGAACACGAAAGTATCAGACGACGAGGTCACCCGTTTGTGACTTTTTTTGGGAGGAACAACAGGGAGCCGCCTTCGGCCGGCTCAAAAATATCTATAAAAATAGCTTGCTATCGAATAGCGCACGATATATATTCTCTACATCGGCGGTTCACCAGCGAAACAAGCAGGCAAAGCATAGTGAGCTACCAAATCGTAAACTACATAAACCAAGGAGCCAGATCATGAGCAAAGACACCCAAAACCCAGCAGTCAGCCTCTCCCGCCGTAGCGCCCTGTTCAACAGCGCCGGCGCCGCCGCGGCCGCCATCGCC
>DATMSN010000892.1:0-3171 GCA_035565375.1 Duganella sp.
GTGCGCGGCGCATCCGGCCAGGGCGAGCGCGCCGGCGCCGGCCATTTTTATCGCCTTCTTCATTCTGTCTCCTGTGGGCGTCGTGCGCCCTTTTTTTTGGGATGGCTGGGAGCTATGCGCTTGCCGCTGCTCCTCTTGCCCGATGATACCGAATCGGCGCCCATAACCGAAGGCCGATCGCGGGAGAAGGCGATGCTCCCGTCGTTGGCCAACCGTCCCGTGTCATCACGCGCGGCCGGGAAATCGACAGGCGGTAGCATCGGTGGAAACGCTTCCACAATATGTTGTCGATGGTACTACCGATGAAATTGGGGTGTCAACGGGATTGTGGGGTTTTTGTAGCCGGGGTACAGGATGGGCGGGGTGTCGCCGGGGCCACGGGCCGCCGACGGCGCCACCGTTTTCCGGCTCGCCGGCCGGAAAACGTAACGAAATTACTTCTTGTCCGTCGTCGGCGGAACGCCGGGAACGAAGGGGAACGTGCCGAAGATGGTCTTGCTCTGGTTTTGCATCTGCTCCTGCATCTGCACGAACAAGCTCTTGCTCTGGTCGATGTAGTTGTTCATCATGCCCTGCATCATCGGGCCCTGGACGTTCATGAACTGGGTCCACATTTCGGGGCTGAACGGCTTGCCTTCCAGGCCGCCGACGGTGGTGCCGGTGAACTTGCGCTGGATGTCGGTGAACGCCTGCACGTTCTTTTCCAGGTAGGAGCCCATCATGCCCTGCATCGCGTGGCCGTAGAAGCGGATGATCTGCGCCAGCACGTCGCTGGAGAACATCGGCGCGCCGCTCGCCTCCTCTTCAAGAATGATCTGCAGCAGGATGCTGCGGCTCAAGTCCTCGTTGCTCTTGGCGTCGACGACCGTGAATTCCTCGTTGTCCAGCACCAGCTGCTTGACGTCCGTCAGCGTAATGTAGGAACTGGTCTGCGTGTCATACAGACGGCGGTTCGGGTATTTCTTGATCAGGCGTTCAGCATTTTTTTTCGCACTACTCATCACAAGTCCGTTTATTGCGCCGCAGCGCGTCCTCTAACTATTCGAGAAAAAAGCGAACGTCGGTCCGCTTTCCCACTTACCTACCGACCCTATTATAGAGGGGAAAAAGCATATCCTGCACTAACTCATACAACTTTTGGCTTTTATTGCAACGCAACTAAGTTTATACGCTGGAAAGCAATGCGATTCCCCCTCGGTTGGCGTCACCCCTTGACTTTGACGTAGCGTCCGGGCGCAGGTTCGATCGCTTTGTAGGTCGCATTGCCCGGCTTGGCCTTGGGCTTGACGTCCTTGCCGCCGTGCTCGGCCAGGAAGGCGGCCCATTCTGGCCACCAGCTGCCGCGCGTTTCGGTGGCGCCGGCCAGCCACGCCTCCGGATCATGCGGCTTGGCCACGCCGCGCCCGATCGGCTTGTCGTTGGTCCAGTAGCTGCGCTTGTTCTTGGCCGGCGAGTTGATCACGCCGGCGATGTGGCCGGAGGCGCCCAGCACGAAGCGGTTGGCCTTGGGCTTGCCCGGATTGAGCAGATTCATCGACCCGAACGCCGACGTCCACGGCACGATGTGGTCCTCGCGCGAACCGTAGACGAACACCGGCGCGTCGATCGCCGACAGGTCGACCGTCGCGCCGCCCACGTTGAGCTTGCCCGGCTCGCGCAGGCGGTTTTCCAGGTACATATTGCGCAGGTAGTAGCAGAACATCGGCCCCGGCAGATTGGTGCTGTCGGAGTTCCAGTACAGCAGGTCGAACGGCGGCGGCTCGTTGCCCTTCAGATAGTTCGACTGCACGTAATTCCACACCAGGTCGTTCGGACGCAAACTGGAGAAGGTGCTGGCCAGGTCGCGCCCGAGCATCAGGCCGCGCTCCTTGATTTGTTGCTCGCGCAGCGACACCTGGGTCTCGTCGATGAACACGTCGAGCACGCCGGTGTCGCTGAAGTCCAGCAGCGACGTCAGCAAGGTCAGGCTGGCCGCCGGATGGTCGCCGCGCGCGGCCAGCACCGACAGCGCGGTCGACACCAGGGTGCCGCCGATGCAAAAACCGAACAGGTTGAGCTTGTCCTGGCCGCCGACCTCGCGCGCCACGCCGATCGCCTCGATCACGCCCTTTTCGATGTAATCGTCCCACGTGACGTCCTCGAGCGACTTGTCGGCGTTGCGCCACGAGATCATGAACACGGTGTTGCCCTGCTCCACCGCGTAGCGCACCAGCGAGTTCTCCGGCTGCAGGTCGAGGATGTAGAATTTGTTGATGCACGGCGGCACCATCAGCAGCGGCCGCTGGTGCACGGTGGGCGTCGCCGGCGTGTACTGGATCAGCTGGAACAGCGGGTTTTCGTAGATCACCGTGCCGGGCGTGGTCGCCAGGTTGCGGCCGACCTCGAACGCCGTCTCGTCGGACAGCGAGATGTGGCCCTTGTTCATGTCGGCCAGCATGTTGGCCAGGCCCTTGGTCAGGCTCTCGCCCTTGGTTTCGATCAGTTTTTCCTGCGCCTCCGGATTGGTGGCGAGGAAGTTGGCCGGCGACATGGCGTCGACGATCTGCTGCACGGCGAAGCGGATCTTTTGCTTTTGATGGCGGCCGGTGTCGACGGTGTCGACCATCGCGGTCAGGAATTTGGCGTTGAGCAGGTATGATGCCGCATTGAACGACGACATCGGATTGCCCTGCCAGGCCGACGAAGTGAAACGACGATCGTCCAACGCCGGCGTTTTGCCGGCCAAAAAGTCCTGCCACAACACGCCGAAATCTTCCAGGTACTGGTTTTTCAGCTGTTCCATCGCTTGCGGCTGCACGGTGGCGCTGGCGTCCTGCATGATGGCGGCGAGCGGATTGGCATCGGCGGTCGGCAGCTTGCTGAACCAGGATTGCCACTGGGCGGGGTCGCTCATCTGCGACATCCAGGCGTTGGCAATGGCTTGAGGATCGGGCACGTTCATGTTTGATTCCCTAAAAATAGTTTAAATATCTTTAACCGGACTGCTTTATGTTGACCTGTCTATGCTGATCGTTGCGATTGCTTGGATTTACGTGGTGGGACTGATGGCGCTCACCGAGCCCACCGTCGTTGCGGGAATTGTAACGTTTTTGTTCTATTGCGTGCTGCCGCTGGGCACCTTGATGTATATCGCCGGCAGCGGCCGGCGCAAGGCCCGCCGCCGCGCCGAAG
>DATMSN010000893.1:0-3323 GCA_035565375.1 Duganella sp.
GGCCGTCGCCGGACCGGTGGCGCCGGCCACGCCCGCGCCGTCGGCGTCGGCGGCGCCGAAGACCATCACGGGTGTGGAATATATCCGTGCGCCGCAGCCGGTGTATCCGAGCATCGCCCGCCGCATGGGCGAGAGCGGGATTGTCATGCTGCGTGTGCTGATCGGGGAAAAGGGTCTGGCGGAGCAGGTGACGATCCAAAAATCGTCGGGCTCCGAGAAGCTGGATGAAGCGGGCCGCCAGGCCGTGCTGCGCGCGCTGTACAAGCCGTATATCGAAGATGGCAAGGCGATCCCGGTGTACGCGCTGGTGCCGATCAATTTCCAGTTGGGTTGACCGTTAAGGTCAGCGAATCAACGGAAACACGTAGGGCGGATTAGCGCAGCGTAATCGGCCGTGCATGCGTCGCCGGCGGCTCAACCATGGCCGATTACGGCGTACCGCCTCTTAAAGCCTACCGGAAGGTAGGCTGCCCCTTCGATGGGCCCCCGGGCGGTTAGCGGGCCTCGCCCGCTAATCCGCCCTACTAATCCCCATCACAAATCCAACCGCCCCTCGATCGAATCGTCGAGCGTCTTGCCGATGACGGCGCCGATCAGCATCTTCACGCCCGCCACCGCGCGGCCATGCTTGGTATCCCAATAATAGCCATAAGTCGGCGCGAACTTGATCAGCGTGATACGCGGATCATCCTCGCCCTCGGTGAACCAGGTCTTCATCGTAAAGCTCCACAGCTCCTTCAGCTTCGCGCGGTCGCGCAGCACGGTGGCCACGCCCTCGATGTGCATGAACTCCGAATGCGCCGAACCCTGGAAGTACAGCGTGGCCGACGGATCGGCCGCCAACTCCTGGTTCTTCAGGCTATCGCCGGCGCTGATGAACCAGATGTTGCCCAGATCATCGACCTGCAGCGCCGTCATCGGCCGCGCGTCGCCGGGGCCGCCGTCGCCGTCGTTGGTGCAGAAGAAGCAGCCCGGCGTGCTGTCGACGAAGTCCCTGATTTTCTTGACGGCGTCCTCGCCGATCAGATCCTGGTGGTTTTGTTCCGCTTGATTGGCGTTAATCGAATCCATGGCGCGCTCCTGATAAGTAGAGCTGCCATGGTAGCCCCGGCGGCAGCCGCACTCGGTGGGTTGTCACACACTTGCGGCCACCTGCGCGGTACGAATGCTAATTGTTTTCATTAACGCCAACAATCTCACTCCGGGGATATTGAGACGCTTTTCAGCCGCCGAGCACGATTTACACCCGTGGCGCTACGCCCCGCGCGCCCGTTCGTGGCAGAATGCGGGTATTCCACCACCATTTTAGAAAGCAACTCCATGAAGGGCGACCCAGATGTCATCCGTTTGCTGAATGCTCAGCTGACCAACGAACTTACCGCCATCAACCAGTACTTCCTGCACGCGCGCATGTACAAGCACTGGGGCCTGGAAAAGATCGCGAAGAAGGAATACGAAGAATCGATCGGCGAAATGAAGCACGCCGACAAGCTGATCGACCGCATCCTGATGCTCGACGGCCTGCCGAACGTGCAAGCGATGCACAAGGTTATGATCGGCGAGCACACCGAGGAAATGATCGGCTGCGATCTGACCCTGGAAAAAGGCGCGCAGATCACCGTCAAGGAAGGCATCGCCACCGCCGAGAAGGTCGGCGACTACGTCTCGCGCGACCTGCTGCTGATGATTTTGGAAGACACCGAAGAGCACATCGACTGGCTCGAAACGCAGTTGGACCTGATCGGCAAGATCGGCATCCAGAACTACCTGCAAAGCCAGATCATCGAAGCGTAAACCCGACCCGAGACGCCACCGCCGGGGTCGTACCCCCTGGGGTACGACCCCTAGGGTTGGGGTTCAAGTCCCCGGCGCCACCGCCGTCTCGTCAAGCCGCAGGCCCTCCGCCTGCGGCTTTTTCAATTTCACGAACAATACCGCCACCGCCCCGCACAGCATCAGGCCACCGGCCAGCCGGATCACGTTCTCCGGATTCCCGCCCAGCAGGCTGCGGTAGTACAGCGGCAGCGTGAAGATCTGGATAATCATCGGAATCACGATGAACATATTGAAGATGCCCATATAGACCCCGGTCCGTTCCGGCGGAATGCACCCGGCCAGCATCACATACGGATTGCCCATGATGCTCGCCCACGCCAGGCCGATGCCCACCATCGGCACGAACAGCGGCGCCGGGGAATGGATCATCGGTATGCTCAGCATCGCGAAACCGGCCAGCATCAGGCAGACGCTGTGCGTCAGCTTCGGCCCGTATTTGCGCGTGAACGGCACCAGCGCCAGCGCGCCGATGAACGCGATGAAGTTATAGAACGCCCCAACCTGCCCGGCCAGCAGCCCCGCGTCGCGGAAACCCTGCGAGGCCTGGTCGGTGGTGCCGTACAAGGTCGTCGACAGCGACAGCATGATGTACTGCCAGTAGCAGAACATCGCATACCACTGGAATAGCTTGACCCACGCCAGCTGCCTCATCGTCGCCGGCATCTCGCGCACGGCGCTGTCGATATCGCGGAAGGTCTGCCGCCAGCCGGCGGGCCGCGAGCGGATCTCCGCCAACTCCTGCGCGGTCAGCGGATGCTCCGGCGTCGTCTTCAGGGTCCACAGCACGGAGCTGATCGAGAACACCGCGCCGATCAGGAAGGCGACGATGACGATGTGCGGAATATGACTGGCGTTGACGGCGTCCTTGTTCATGCCCAGCCAGACCAATAGCGACGGCGTCAGGTAGGCCAGCGTTTGCCCCAGCCCCGTGAAGGCGCTCTGCGTCAGGAAGCCCACCGAATGCTGCTTCGGCGCCAGCTTGTCGCTGACGAAGGCGCGGTACGGCTCCATGGTCACGTTGTTGGCCGCGTCCAAAATCCACAGCAGGCTGGCCGCCATCCACAACGTGGGGCTGAACGGCATCGCCAGCAGGCCAAGGCTGCACAGGATCGCGCCGATCAGGAAGTACGGCGTGCGCCGCCCCCAGCGCGTGACGGTGCGGTCGCTCATCGCGCCGATCAGCGGCTGCACCAGCAGGCCGGTCATCGGACCGGCCAGCCACAGATACGGCAGGCTCGCCTCGTCGGCGCCCAGGTATTTGTAGATGGGGCTCATGCTGCTCTGCTGCAGGCCAAAGCTGAACTGGATGCCGAAGAACCCGATGTTCATATTGACGATCTGCCAGAACGACAGATGCGGCTTCATGCCGCCGGCCGCGCCGCCGCTCATGCCAGCGCTCCGGCCCTGGTCGGCAAGACCCCGCCGCTGCGCCAGCATGCGATCCACGGCTGGTAGAAGGCGATATCGGCCGGCACCGCGCCGGAAAT
>DATMSN010000894.1:0-15979 GCA_035565375.1 Duganella sp.
CTGCTCGGCCATCGTCCCGGTCAGCGGCGTGGCGTTGACCGGATCGACGCCGGTCGCCAGCGCGCGCAGACACAGGAAGCCATCGAGCGACTGGTCGGCCAGATTGGTGCTCGGCGATACGCCCAGGTTGTACGCCTTGGCGCCGCCGACCGACGCCTCGTAGACCGGGATGCCGACGATGCCGTTCTGGGTGGCGAAGCTGCTGGCGCGCTGCGCCGGCGTGAACGGCACCGGCGACCCGGTCGCATCGAGCGGTGCGAACGTGAAACCGCACAGCTGGTCGGTGACCGAAAAGCGGCCGTAGGCGTTGGCATACGTCACGGCGACCAGCACATTGGTCAGCGCGTGCACCGCCTGCAGCACGTCCGAGTCCGGCAGCCAGCCGTACGCATGCAGCTTGGCCCGGGCATCGGCCTGCTGCGCCGCCAAATCCGCACCGGTCAGCAAGCCCTTGGCCACCAGCGCCGTGCAGCGGCCCGGCGCCGCCGCCGTCGACGCGATGCAGGGCTGGTACAGCGCCGCGTAGGTCGAGTAGTCGATCAGCCACTTGCCCTGCCCCGTCACCGGCACGCCGTTCTGACGCACCGAGTAGCCGGTCGCGGTGCGGGCCTGGATCTGCGGCTCGGTGGCGGCCACGCCGTCGATCAGGCCCTTGGTGTCCTGTTCGGCCGCCAGCAAGGCCGAGGCGGCGCCGTTGGAGATGCTGGAGCCGATCGTGATCGTGTTGGTCGGCGTGAAGCGCACCACGTGGTGGATGTTGTCCCTGGCGTACATGCCGTACTGCTCGTTCAGCATGTAGAACGCGAACTCGACCGCCTGCAAGGTGTTCTTGCCCCAGTCCCTTTCCGAGTTCTGTTGCGAGTGCGCGTGCTTGAAGGCGATCCTTCCCGGCTTGCCGGCGGCGAAGGCGGCGCGGTCGGCGTCGCTGAGCACCGGCGTGAAGTTAGAGTTCTTGCCGGCCGCCGTGCGGGTGGCGCGCACGCCGTTCTGCAGATTGACGCTGTCGTCGTCGAACGTGTAGAGACCTGTGCCGGAGCCCTTGTCCGCATAGGCGACCGCGCACTTGTTCTTCAGGCCCCATTCGCCGGACGTGCCGATGGCGCCGTAGATCCCGCGCGAGCCGCTCGAGACGCCGGTGACGATGCAGGGTTTGTCGACGTCGAAGCTGGCGGGTATCTGCACCATCAGGGTGACATTCTGGTTGCCGCTGCCGTCGTCGGCGTAGGCCATGAATTCGCTGCCGGCGATCTTGCCCTCGCCGGTGGTGGGCGTGCCGTTGACGTCGACATTCGGGCCGTACAGCCTGCCGAAGCCGGCGGCCGAGCTGATGTCCTGGACGGCACGGTAGTTGGCCCAGATGGCGTTGCGGCGCAGTTCGGCCGGGGTCGGGTTCAATTGATCAACGTAGGTCGGCAGCGCGCCGGCCAGGCCGGTCGTCCCCAGTCCGCCGGTCAGCAGATCGTCGCTGCCGCCATCGTAGGTTTTCGCGGTGATGGCGCCGAGATAAGTCGGACGCTCGTTGATGATTTCCGGCTCATCGTGGCGGTGATGGCCACAAGCGGTCAGTGCGATGCCGGCCAGCGCCAGCGCGATTTTCTTCGTATGCATGTCATCCTCTTTCTTCCAGAAGTCTAAAAGCTACGGACGGACTACCCCCACTCCAGCCAAAGGCCAGACAAAAATTTACTCTCGATTTGGAAAAAACGCCGGACTGAACGTCCGGCGTCTGTGCTAGATCATGCCGGCTTCTTGTTGCCGAACTTGGCGACGATTTCGCCGATGATTCCGCGGCGGAATAACAACACGCAGACGATGAAAATCAGGCCGATCACCATGTTGACCGCCTCGCCGATGGTGTTGAACCATTCGATGCCGGTGGCCTGCGTCAGGAAAATGCCGACGTCGCCCAGCTTGTTCTCCAGCGCGATGACGATGATCGCGCCGAGCATCGGACCGGCCAGCGTGCCCATGCCGCCGACCAGCGTCATCAGGATGACCAGGCCGGACATGGTCCAGTGCACGTCGGTCAAGGTCTCGAAGCCCTGCACCAGCGCGTTGGTGGCCCCGGCCAGGCCGGACAGGCCCGCCGACAACACGAACGCCAGCAGCTTGTACTTGTCGACGTCGTAGCCGAGCGAGATGGCGCGCGGCTCGTTTTCCTTGATCGCCTTGAGCACCTGGCCGAACGGCGAATGCACGGTGCGCACGATCAGCATGAACGCCAGCACCGAGATCCCCAGCACGAAGTAATACAGCGCCGTGTCGTTGGTGAGGTCGACCAGGCCGAGGAATTTTCCACGTGGAATGCCCTGCAAGCCATCCTCGCCGCCGGTGAACTCGTGCGCCCGCAGCGCGCCGAAGAACACCATCTGCGCCAGCGCCAGCGTGATCATGGAAAAGTAGATGCCCTGGCGGCGGATCGCCAGCGCACCCATGACCAGGCCGATGGCGGCGCCGGCGGCCAGGCCGGCCAACATGCCCAGCTCGACCGGCCAGCCCCACGCCTTGAGGGCGTTGCCGGCCACATAGCCGGCGCCGCCGAAGAAGGCGGCGTGGCCGAACGACAGCAGGCCGGTGAAGCCGATCAGCAGGTTGAAGGCGCTGGCGAACAACGCAAAGCACAGCAGCTTGGCCATGAACACCGGGTAGCCGACGAACGGCGCCACCAGTGCGAAGGCGAAGGCCAGGATATAACCGAGATTTCTATTCATCTGTGCCCTCTTACTTTTCTTTACCGAACAAACCAGCTGGACGAAGCAGCAGGACGATGACCATCACCAGGAACACCACCGTCGACGAAAACTCCGGGTAGAACACCTTGGTCAGCCCCTCGATCACGCCCAGCCCGAGGCCGGTGACGATGGAACCCATGATCGATCCCATGCCACCGATCACCACAACGGCGAATACGACGATAATCAGGTTCTGACCCATCAGGGGCTGCACCTGGATGATCGGGGCCGCCAGCACCCCTGCAAAGCCCGCCAAAGCGACGCCGAAGCCGTAGGTGAGCGTGACCATCAGCGGAACGTTGATGCCGAAGGCTTCGACCAGCTTCGGATTCTCGGTGCCGGCGCGCAAATAGGCGCCCAGTTTGGTCTTTTCGATCACATACCAGGTGGCCAGGCAGACCACCAGCGACGCCAGCACCACCCAGGCGCGGTAGTTCGGCATCACCATGAAGCCGAGATCGGTCGCGCCCGCGAGCGCGTCCGGCACCTGGAACGGCTGGCCGGAGACGCCGTAGAACGAGCGGAACACGCCCTCCACCAGCAGGGTGATACCAAAAGTCAGCAGCAGGCCGTAAAGATGGTCGAGCTTGTACAGGTGGCGCAGCATCGTCTTTTCGATGAGGATGCCGAACACGCCCACCAGCAGCGGCGCCAGCACCAGCATGGTCCAGTAGTTCAGACCGAGATAGGTCATCCCCATCCAGGCGACGAACGCGCCCATCATGTACAGGGCACCGTGCGAAAAGTTGATCACGTTGAGCAGGCCGAAGATCACGGCCAGGCCGAGCGATAACATCGCATAGAAGGAGCCGTTGACGAGCCCCAGCAAAAGCTGGCTCATCATCGCGGGCAAGGGAACGCCGAAAATTTCCATGAGATCACAGTCTAAAGAGCGCCCGGCCGAGCGGCGAGGCGGAACACGAGGACAAAAACAAGGAACGGACAGGCGCGACGCCGCGTGGAGCGGCGGCGCGCCTGTCCTGTGTACAACTCAGCTTATTTCCACAGGCTGCACTTGGTTTCGGCCTTGGTGGCGTACGCCTGGTCGCCGGGAATGGTGGCCACGACCTTGTAGTAATCCCACGGATATTTCGATTCGGACGGCTTCTTCACCTCCATCAGGAACATGTCGTGCACCATGCGGCCGTCCGGACGGATCACGCCGTTCTTGGCGAACATGTCGTTGATCTTGTTGGCCTTCAGATAGGCCATGACCTTGTCGGAGTCGTCGGTGCCGACCGCCTTGACCGCCTTCAGGTAGTTGGCGGCGGCCGAGTAGTCGGCCGCCTGCAGCATCGACGGCTCCTTCTTCATCTTGTCGAAGTAGCGCTTCGACCAGGCGCGCGTTTCCGGGTTCTGATCCCAGTACCAGCCGTCGGTCAGGTACATGCCCTGCGTCAGGTTCAGGCCCAGCGAATGGATGTCGTTGATGAAGATCAGCAAACCGGCCAGCTTCATCTTCTTGGTGATGCCGAACTCGTTGGCGGCCTTGATCGCGTTGATCGCGTCGCCGCCGGCGTTGGCCAGGCCGAGGATCTGCGCGCCCGACGCCTGCGCCTGCAGCAGGAACGACGAGAAGTCCGACGCCGACAGCGGATGCTTGACCGACCCCAGCACCTTGCCGCCGGCCGCCTTGACGACGTCCGCCGTGTCCTTCTCCAGCGACTGGCCAAAGGCGTAGTCGGCGGTCAGGAAGTACCAGCTCTTGCCGCCCTGCTTGACGATGGCGCCGCCGGTGCCGCGCGCCAGCGCGATCGTGTCGTAGGCGTAGTGCACCGTGTACGGCGTGCATTCCTCGTTGGTCAGGCGGGCCGAACCGGCGCCGATCGAGATGAAGACCTTTTTCTTCTCGGCGGCGACCTTGGCCATGGCCAGGTTGGCGCCCGAGTTGGTGCCGCCGATCAGCATGTCGACGCCCTGCTGGTCGAACCATTCGCGCGCCTTGGAGGCGGCGATGTCGGCCTTGTTCTGGTGGTCGGCGGAGATGAACTCCACCTTCTTGCCGGCGAGGACCACGCCGGCGTCGGCGATCGCCATCTTGATGGCCTCGGCACCGCCGGCGCCGTCGATATCCGTGTACAAGCCGGACATGTCGGTGATCATGCCGATCTTGATGGTGTCGCCGGACACCTGGGCTTGCGCGGCGAAGGACAGGCCCAGCGCGCAGACCGCGGTGGCTGCGATGGTAATAGCTTTGAGTTTCATTTTGTCTCCGTTCGAAAAGTCGCGTGATTAGTTTTGTATAGTCACAGAACGTTGGAATAATCTTCTACACGCCAAGCAGCTCGGTCAGCACCGGCATCTTGTCGCTCAATTCGGATGAAACAAAGGTCTCGACGATCTGACCGTGCTCCATCACATAAAACCGGTCCGCCAACGGCGCCGCGAACCGGAAATTCTGTTCCACCATGACGATGGTGTAGCCCTTCGATTTGAGGGTGGTGATCATGCGCGCCAGGCCCTGCACGATGACCGGCGCCAGGCCCTCGGAAATTTCATCGAGCAGCAACAGGCGCGCGCCGGTGCGCAGGATGCGCGCCACCGCCAGCATCTGTTGCTCGCCGCCCGACAGGCGCGTGCCCTGGCTGTGCTTGCGCTCCTCCAGGTTCGGGAACATCGTGTAGATTTCCTTGATCGACATGCCCTTGTCGCCGGTCGACAACTGCGGCGGCAGCAGCAGGTTTTCCTCGGTCGACAGCGAGGCGAAAATGCCGCGCTCCTCGGGGCAATAGCCGACCCCGAGGTGGGCGATTTTATGGGTCGGGAAACCGATCGCCTCGACGCCGTTGATCTTGATCGAGCCTTTGCGGGCGCCGGTCAATCCCATGATGGCGCGCAAGGTGGTGGTGCGGCCGGCGCCGTTGCGGCCCAGCAGCGTGACGACTTCGCCGGGCTGCACCGTCAGGTTGACGTTGTGCAGGATGTGCGACTCGCCGTACCAGGTTTGCAGGTTCGATATTTCCAGGGCGGCCGTCATCAGTGGGCTCCTTCCAGCACCGCGGCTTCGGTGCCCATGTACGCTTCCATCACCTGCGGATTGCGCGACACCTCGGCGTACGTGCCCTCGGCCAGCATGGCGCCGCGCTGCAGCACCGAGATCTTGTCGCAGATGCCGGACACCACTTTCATATTGTGTTCGACCATCAGGATGGTGCGGCCGGCCGAGACTTTTTTGATCAAGTCGGTTACGCGGTGCACGTCCTCGTGGCCCATGCCCTGGGTCGGCTCATCGAGCAGCATCAGCTCCGGCTCCATCGCCAAGGTGGTGGCGATTTCCAAAGCGCGCTTGCGCCCGTAAGGCATATCGACGGTGACGGTGTCGGCGAACTCGGTCAGGTCGACCTCGGCCAGCAGTTGCATGGCGCGGTCGTCAAGCGTGCGCAGCGCGCGTTCGCTCTGCCAGAAATGAAAGCTCGTACCCAGCTGCCGCTGCAATCCGATGCGGACGTTTTGCAGCACCGTGAGGTGGGGAAAGACCGCTGAAATCTGAAACGAACGGATCACGCCCATGCGGGCGATCTGCGCCGGCTTGGCCGCCGTGATGTCTTTTTCATTGAACAGGATCTGGCCCGAGGTAGGCACCAAAAACTTGGTCAACAAATTGAAGCATGTGGTTTTACCGGCGCCGTTGGGGCCGATGAGCGCGTGGATATGACCGCGCTGCACTTTTAGATTGACATCGTTGACCGCGGTAAAACCTCTGAACTGCTTGGTCAAGTGCTTTGTTTCCAAGATAACGCCGGACATCCTGTCTCCCTTGCTTCTATGGTTCAAGGTACTAAATTTTTTTTAGATCATACAGAGTAAAAAATTAGCTAACAATACAGTATAACTACTACTTACTTTTGATCTAACGCTAACAAGCGGAGCCTTTACTTCCGGGCTGAACGGATCATTTGTGAAGCTTTTTCGGCGATCATAATCGTCGGGGAATTGGTGTTACCGGATGTGATAAAAGGCATGATGGATGCGTCGACAACGCGCAGACCGGCGACGCCGATGACACGCAATTCGCTATCGACGACGGCGGTGGGATCGTCGGCGCGGCCCATCTTGCAGGTGCCGACCGGATGGAAGATGGTGGTGCCGATCTCGCCCGCCGCCCGCGCCAGCTCCTCCTCGGTGCGGTAGTGGGCGCCGGGCTTGTATTCTTCCGGCGTGAACTTTTTCAGCGCGGGCGAGGCGACGATACGACGCGTCAACGTCAGCGCCGCCGCCGCCACCTGGCGGTCCTCGGCGGTGCTCAAATACATCGGCGAAATCTTGGGTGGCGCGTACGAATCGGCGCCGGCGATGTGCACGTGGCCGCGCGAGGTCGGCCGCAGGTTGCACACGCTGGCGGTGAAGGCGGGGAAGGCGTGCAAAGGGTCGCCGAATTTTTCCAGCGACAAAGGCTGGACGTGGTATTGCAGATTGGGCGACGCCTGGTCGGCGTCGGAACGGGCGAACGCGCCCAGCTGCGACGGCGCCATCGACATCGGCCCGCTCTGGAACATCGCATACTCGAGGCCGATCTTCATTTTGCCGAACCAGTTCGACGCCATCGTGTTCAAGGTGCGGGCACCACCGCCAAGCTTGTAGACCATGCGCAATTGCAGATGGTCCTGCAGGTTTTCGCCGACGCCGGGCAGGTCGGCCAGCGGCGCGATGCCGTGGTGAAGCAGCTTCGCGGCGGAGCCGATGCCCGAGCACTGCAAAATCTGCGGCGAACCAACGGCGCCAGCGGCCAGCACGGTTTCTTTCGCCGCCATCGCGCGATAGCGGGTGCCGCCGCCGGTAAAAATAACGCCGTTGCATAGCGGGCCCTGGTCGGTCATCTCGATCTGCAAGCGTTCCACGTGGCAGCCGGTCATCACGGTCAGGTTGGGCCGGCCCGACACCGGCTTCAAGAACGCCTTCGCCGTGTTCCAACGGATGCCGCGCTTTTGATTGACGTCGAAATAGCCGCAGCCGGCGTTGTCGCCGCGATTGAAATCGTCGACCTTCGCGATGCCGGCTTCCTCGGCGGCATCGCGGAACGCGTCCAGTATCTGCCAGGACAAACGCTGTTTTTCCACCCGCCACGGACCGCCGACACCGTGGTCCCCGGAAGCGCCGCCGTAATAGTCCTCGCTTTTTTTGAACAGCGGCAGCACCGCGTCCCAGCGCCAGCTGGCATCGCCGGTCAGATCGGCCCAGCGGTCGTAGTCGCCGGCCTGGCCGCGCATGTAGATCATGCCGTTGATGGATGAACTTCCGCCGAGCACTTTGCCGCGCGGGTAAAGCAGACTGCGTCCGCCGAGGCCGGCGTCGGCCTCGGTGCGGAACATCCAGTCCGTGCGTGGATTGTCGATGCAATGCAAATAACCGACGGGGATATGTATCCACACATAATCGTCCCTGCCGCCCGCCTCGATCAGCAGGACATCGATGTCTCTGTCCGCGCTCAGGCGGTTTGCCAGGACGCAGCCGGCCGAGCCGGCCCCAATGATGATGTAATCGTAGTCGCCTGCTGATTCCAAAAACTGCTCCTCCAAGGATGAATCGGTATGCCGGGGCGCTTGGGCTCTCTCGGCGGCGTGCGGGCTTAGTCTACGCTGCGTTTATCTCCGATAGCAATGTTTCAACGAGTTTGGCCGCCGGCATCGGACGCGCGCGCGCGACACCGGTCCCGCACCACAGCGACATCAGTTCGGTATCGCCGCGTTTGGCGGCTTCGGCGCGGATCGGCGTCGTTAGCGCGTTTTGCACGGGATATGCCGGCAATTGCGCCTCCACCGGTTCCAGTTCACGCATCAGGCGGTTCACCAATCCACGCGCATAGCGGCCGGAAAACGTGCGCGTGAGGCGGGTCGGATGTTCGCCTGCCGACAACAACCGTTGTTTGTAGTGTGGATTAATTGCCGATTCGTCGGTCACCAGGAAAGCGGTCCCCATCTGTACCGCCTGCGCGCCCATGTCCAGCGCGCGCTTGATGTCGGCGCCGTCCATGATGCCGCCGGCGGCGATGACGGGAATATTTACGGCCGCCACGATCGTCGGCAGCAGCTCGAACGTCGTCAATTTTGCGTCTTCCTGCCGACCGATGAAGGTGCCGCGATGGCCGCCCGACTCGATGCCGGAAGCGATCACCGCATCGGCGCCCCTGCTCTGCCAGGCGATCGCCTCCTCGGCATGAGTGATGGTGCCGATAACCAGGATACCGGCGTCGTGCAAACGCTGGATTTGTTCGGCGCTCAGGACGCCGAAAGTGAAACTGGCGACGGCCGGGCGGAGTTCGACCAGGGCTTCGAACTGGGCGGCGAAGTCTTCGCACCATTTGGTCGGCGTCGGCAACTCGCTCCAACCCAGCGACGACCAGAGCGGCTTCAGCCATTCAATGGCCTTGACTACTTCGGCTGGATCGGGCTGTGGGGTTTCCAGAACGAAGAAGTTGAGACAAAACGGCTTATCGGTCAACGCACGGATCTGGCCGCTCTGTTCGCGAATGGCGGTGGGCGAAAGTAAGGAACAGGCCAGTGATCCAAGCGCGCCGGCGTTGGACACGGCGGCGACTTGGGCCGGCGTGTTGTTGCCGCCGGCGGTAGGTCCCTGAATGATTGGATGCGGAAAAACAGATGTCAGATTCATCAGAATTCTCACTATAAAGGCTGTTTACCCCTGTGGATAAGTCTATGGATATCCACAGGCACGATATGTGAGTAAACAAAAAATTTCCGGGGAGCTGTTTTGTTATCCCAAAACAGTTCTTTCGTCATACACGGCTTCTGAGCCTGCTTATGAAGTTCGTAAACGCCTGATTTTAATTCAAAATGAGGACTTATCCACAGAAAAGTGTCTACGTTAACAACTACTACTATTTTTATATCTACTTCTTTAGAGTAAACCATAGTTCGCGCGGTTCGAAGAAAACCCAAAAACCGGGGCGCAAGCGCCCGAACCCGTTTGTTGTCAAAACGCGCAAGTAGCGATAAAGAGAGATCAGGCCTGCAAAACAAGAATTGCCATGCAGACACGTGGGGCGGATTAGACCGAAGGTCGTAATCGGCCATCGTTGAGCCGTCGACGGAGCGTGGCGGATTACGCTTCGCTAATCCGCCCTACGTGCTTCCTGGGAAATTTTGACGCCGTGGCCGTAGTTGATGTTGCTGAAAAGCGCTGAAAACACTGAAAAACCGTGCCACCTGTGCATAACTTACTGGATATCCACAGGATGAGTTGTGAGTAAGCACGAAGTTATCCAGAGGCCGACATTTTATACAGAATTGCTCCGAAACTGGTACAGCGCTTATGCATGCGCTTATCTTTCACGTAAACCAATGATTCGTAAACGTATACAGAACTTATCCACAGCAAAATGCCCGTTTACTACTACTACTATTTTTTATATATATCTTTGTAAACTACTAAACCCGGAAAAGCAAAAACCGACCCGAAAAACCCGAAAACCGCAGATTTCTGACGAAATCTGAGGCCCTCTTCGTGGGCAAAGACCCGTTTACACAGCAAAAAACGCCTTAAAATCGACCGTTTTTGGCTTAGCACTGTGGAGAAGTCGCAGGAAATCCACAGCCTCCACTCGAAAATCAAGGAAAAACATGCGTTTAGGCATCATTAGTGCGTTGGCTGAAGAACAGCAGGGGCTGATAGAAGCCTTTGAAGGCCCCTACAAGCACATCCATGGCATGCGGGAGTACACGACCGGGAAACTGTGGGAAATCGACGCTGTGTGCGTCCTATCGCGTATAGGCAAGGTTGCAGCGGCCATGACAGCCGCAATCCTTGTGGAAAAGTTCGGAGTTACCCACATCGTCTTCACCGGCGTCGCTGGAAGCGGGGATAAAAACGTCAAAGTGGGCGACATCGTCATTGCCGAAGCGTTGGTTCAGCATGATTTCGACGCCAGCCCGCTATTTCCCCAGTTCGAAATCCCGCTGACTGGCCTCTCGCGCTTCGCCACGGACGTCGCGTTGACGGAAAGATTAGCCAACGCCGCCGCCAAAACCACGCGTGTGCATCGTGGATTGATCGCCAGCGGCGACCAGTTCATAGGAAAACTGACGCAAATCCAGGCCATCAAAGCAGGATTGCCTGATTTATTAGCAGTTGAAATGGAAGGAGCGGCAGTCGCGCAAGTGTGTTTCGAGCTGGGCATACCGTTCGCGGTCATCCGCACCATCTCGGACAACGCCAACGATGACGCCGCTGTGGACTTCATGCACTTCATCAAAACCGTAGCATCGCGCTACGCCTTCGAAGTTATCCACAATTTCTGCCACTCCGGGGTCAGGTCCACCATTGCTACACGAGCTGAGGTGTAAGCGGGCTAAATTGTCGATCGAGGCGGATACGGTTAAGCCCGTGTAGCAATGGTGGACCTGACCCCGGATGTAAAAAGGGCCGGGTTTGATCCCGGCCCTCGAAATTGGCAGCTAGTTTTTTACGCTTCGAGCGTCATCAGGCTGGCGTTGCCGCCCGCTGCGGTCGTATTGACGCACAGAGCCCGCTCAGCAAGCAGACGCCACAGGGGGATGGCCCCGTCCCCGGTCGTGTCGATCAGGCTCACCAGCGCCCCGCTACGGGCCGCCAATTGGCTATGCAAGCTGCTGGCCAGCATAGATTCCACCAGCGCGATCTGGAAATCGCCTTCGATGTCGCCCAAACTCGCCGCCGATTTGATCCGGTCTTTGACTGCCGCCGGTAAATCGCCGGGCAGCAGCTTGACCGTGTCGCCCGCGACGAGCGCGATGTTTCCGGTGGCGAGGACGGCGGAAAGCTGGTTCAGCAGCCCGTCTTGCGTGCCCGCCGCGCAAACGACCGTGCCGCGTGGCACCAGCGCCAGCGTGTTGCGCTCGCCCGTCGGGCCTGGCAAGGCGGTCATGCTGCCCAGCATCGTCGTGCGGCTGTATTGATCGGCCAGGTTGGCGATGCCGTCGCTGCCGTGTTTCTGCGCCCAGGCGGTGAGCGCGTCCAGCGCCGGTGTCGCCTGGCGTTGGTGCTGGTGCTGTGGCGAGGCGGTCGCCCCTCGCTGCAGGCGTTTCAGGTACAGCGGACCGCCGGCCTTCGGACCGGTGCCGGATTTGCCTTCGCCACCGAAAGGTTGCACACCCACCACCGCGCCGACGATGTTGCGATTCACGTAGATGTTGCCGACATGCGCGTTCGCGCTGATGTAGTCGATCGTTTCATCGATGCGCGAATGCACGCCCAGGGTCAGGCCGTAGCCGCTTTCGTTGATTTGCTGGACCAGCTTCGGCAGCTCGGCACGCTTGTAGCGGATCACGTGCAGCACCGGGCCGAAAACTTCCTGCGTCAGCTCCGACAGCGATCGGATCTCCAGCACCGTCGGCGGGACGAAGGTGCCGGCGGTGATCACATTCGACGGCAGATCCAGCGAGAAGTAGTTCAACGCCGTGCCTTTGAGCTTGTTGATGTGCGCCAGCAGGTTTTGCTGCGCTTCGGCGTCGATGACCGGGCCGATGTCGGTCACCAGACGATCCGGGCAACCCACTTTCAGCTCGAGCATCGCGCCTTTGAGCATTTTGATGGTTTTGTCGGCGATATCCTCCTGCAGGAACAACACGCGCAGCGCCGAGCAGCGCTGGCCGGCGCTGTCGAACGCGGAAGAAATAGCATCCTGCACCACCTGTTCCGGCAAGGCCGACGAGTCGACGATCATCGCGTTCTGGCCGCCGGTCTCGGCGATCAGCGGAATATCGATGTTTTCGGCGGCGGCGCGCTTGGCCAGGGTGCGGTTGATCAGCTGCGCCACTTCGGTCGAGCCGGTGAAAATGACGCCTTTGACGCGCGGATCGGCGGTCAGCGCGGCGCCCACCACTTCGCCACGGCCGGGCAAAAATTGCAGCGCGGCGCGCGGAATGCCCGCTTCATGCAGCAACTCGACCGCGCGGTGGGCGATCAGCGGCGTTTGCTCGGCCGGTTTGGCCAGCACCACGTTGCCGGCCGCCAGCGAGGCGGCCACCTGGCCGGTGAAAATGGCCAGCGGGAAGTTCCACGGGCTGATGCACGTGACCGGACCCAGCGCCAGGGTGTTGGTCGAGCCGGCGACCTCGGCCGCGTAGTAACGCAGGAAGTCGACCGCTTCGCGCAGTTCCGCGATCGCGTTCGGCAGCGATTTGCCGGCTTCGCGGATCGCCAGCGTCATCAGTTCCATCGCGTTCGCTTCGAACAGGTCGGCGGCGCGGTTCAGCGCGGCGGCCCGTGCGGATGGTTCGGTGGTTTGCCAGTCCATGGCGAAATTGCTTGCGTTCATCAACGCGCTGTTGACGTCGGTGGTGGTCGCCTCGACCAGTTTGCCGACGATATCGCTGTGCTGGGCCGGGTTGCTGACGTCCTGCACCGGCTGGCCGACGCTGACGCCACCGGCCAGCAACGGTGCCGCGTACCAGGTGCGCGGCACGGCCAGCGCTGCGGAAATGTCGCGCAGCACGTCCTCGTTGGCCAGGTCGAAGCCGGCCGAATTCTTGCGCTCGGCGCCGAACATGTCCTGCGGCAGCGGAATGCCGGCGTGCGGCAGGCCGCCCTGCTCGCGCGCCTGCGCGACCGGGTCCTTGATCAGCGAGTCGATCGCAATCGCCTCGTCGACGATCTGGTTGACGAACGACGAGTTGGCGCCGTTCTCCAGCAGGCGGCGCACCAGGTAGGCCAGCAAGGTTTCATGGGTGCCCACCGGCGCGTAGATGCGGCACGGTTTGTCCAGATTGTCCTTGCCGACGACCTGGTCGTACAGCGATTCGCCCATGCCGTGCAGACATTGGAACTCGTAGTCGGTCACGCCGTCGCGCTTGGCCCAGGTGTAGATCGTCGACAAGGTTTGCGCGTTGTGCGTGGCGAACTGCGGATAGATCACGTCGGTGGCACCCAGCAGTTTTTGCGCGCACACCAGATAGGATACGTCCGTGTAGACCTTGCGCGTGTAGACCGGATAGCCGCTCATGCCGTCGACCTGGGCGCGCTTGATTTCGGCATCCCAATACGCGCCCTTGACCAGGCGCACCATGAACTTGCGGCCGCTGCGCTTGGCCAGGTCGATCAGGAAATCGATCGCGAACGGGCAGCGCTTTTGATACGCCTGCACGACGAAGCCGATGCCTTCGAAACCGGCCAGCTCCGGATCGTGGGCCAGCGCCTCCATCAGGTCCAGCGACAATTCCAGGCGGTCGGCCTCTTCCGCGTCGATGTTCAGGCCGATGTCGTAGTGCTTGGCCAGCAGCACCAGCTTGCGCATGCGCGGCAGCAATTCCTCCATCACGCGGGCGCGCTGGGCGCGGCTGTAACGCGGGTGCAGCGCCGACAGCTTGACCGAAATGCCGGGACCGTTCTTGATGCCGCGGCCGTTCGAGGCCTTGCCGATCGCGTGGATCGCCGTTTCGTAGGAGGCGTAGTAATTCTTGGCGTCCGCCTCGGTCAGCGCCGCCTCGCCCAGCATGTCATATGAATAACGGTAGCCGCGCGCCTCGTTGGCCTGGCCGTTCTTGATGGCTTCGGCGATGGTCTGGCCGGTGACGAATTGATTGCCCAGCATGCGCATGGCCAGGTCGACGCCTTTGCGGATCAACGGCTCGCCGCCCTTGGAAATGAGCTTGGTCAGCGCCGAGCCCAGGCCGGTCTCGCTGTTGGTGCTGACCAACTTGCCGGTGATGAGCAGGCCCCAGGTGGCGGCGTTGACGAACAGCGACGGCGATTCGCCCAGGTGCTTGCGCCAGTCGCCTTTGCTGATTTTGTCGGCGATCAGGCGGTCGGCGGTGGCGTTGTCGGGAATACGCAACAGTGCCTCGGCCAGGCACATCAGCGCCACACCCTCTTCCGACGACAGCGAGAACTCGTGCATCAGCGCGTCGACGCCGGAGGCGCGGGTGCGTTGTTCGCGCACCGAGCTGACCAGTTTGTGGGCCAGTTGCTGCGCCTGTTGCAAGCTGCCGCCATCGTTGTTTTTGATCTGATCCAACAACCATTGAACAGCGCTCACTTCGTCGCGTCGATAGGCCGCCGTCACTGCTGCGCGCAGTGGAATCGGGTCGCGCAGGATTTCTGCTTGTAAGGCTGCGAAAGGGGTAAAACCGCTTGGATCTGCTGCTTGCATGAAGGACTCTCAGAATGGAAATTTAGGCGCGTCCACTTACAAAAACACGCTCTGCAAGCGGGTAGCTTGAGAGCGTGAAATTGGGTTGAATCGTGGTCTCGAATCGTGAACTGCTGATGATTCGATTGTAAAGTGATTTCTTCTGGATTAATTCTGGTATTACAGGGGACTAGCAATAGATTGTTTTTAGTGAGACAATTTAACCAAATAATATTTATTTGGGAGTCCCCGGAAATGTTAGACAAGATCAGCAAAAAAATCTTGATGGAGTTGCAGAGCGATGGCCGCATCAGCAACGTGGAGCTGGCGGCGCGCGTGAACCTGTCACCGGCCGCTTGCCTGGAGCGCGTGCGCAAACTGCACGAATCCGGCTACATCATGGGCTACACCGCGCAGCTGAACCCGCAGCTGCTCGACGTTTCACTGCTCGTCTTCATCGAAGTCGTGCTCGATCGCACGACGCCCGAAGTCTTCGACGCCTTCAAACACAGCGTCCAGGTCATTCCGGAAGTGCTGGAATGCCACATGGTCGCCGGCGGTTTCGATTACCTGGTCAAGGCCCGGGTCAAGGACATGGCCGCCTACCGCGAATTCCTGGGTAAAACCCTGCTCCAAAAAGGTGTGCGGGAAACCCACACTTATGCCGTGATGGAAGAAGTCAAGAATACCACCAAGTTACCTATAAAGTAGTATGTAGGAAATAAATTAGTCGCTACGCGCCAAAGTGCCGGGTACAACGGGGGACAAATGAAGCTTTTGCAGCAGAAGTTGGTGCAACGTGGATTATGGTTGTTGGGCGCCACGGCGGGCGGGACCTGCCTGGCGTACTTGCTCAATCTGGCGGCGGGCGACAAGGCCGCCTTGATCTATACGGCCGCGCCGGCGGCGCTGGCCGGCGCGCTGATCTCGTGGTGGGCCGCGCGCCAGAACGATGACGAGGGCGGCGTGCGCCGCTTTGCCCAGACCGTGGGCGCGGAAATCGACGCCATCATGATCGGCGCGGCGGAAACATCGTACTTCGTCGACTCCGTTAAGAAGAAAATCGAGCTCGACGTCGGCACCGCCGGCGGCATCGTCCACAGTTCGGCGCAAAACGCCGCCACCACCGAGCGCATCGCCGCCAACGCCGAGCGCGCCGCCAAGATCGCCGCCCAGGTGCGCGGCG
>DATMSN010000895.1:0-7621 GCA_035565375.1 Duganella sp.
GCCGTCGGCGGCAGCTCGCGCAAGCGGGTCGAGGAGGCCGAGGCCGAGCTGGAGCAATTGCTGCTCGACGGCGCGCCGCTCGACGCCGCGCGCGTGCTCGAGCTGAAAAAGCTGATCCACCATCTGCACACGCGGCTGCTGGCGATCCCCTTCATCGACCCGTTCGACCTGCGCTACAGCAACCGCATCAAAGTGCCCAAGCCGATGACGCAGGCGGTGATGTTCTGCATCATGGACGTGTCCGGCTCGATGGACGAGACGCGCAAGGACACGGCCAAGCGCTTCTTCATCCTGCTGTACCTGTTCCTCAAGCGCGCCTACGACAAGATCGAGGTGGTCTTCATCCGCCACCACACGGCCGCGGCCGAGGTGGACGAGGAGGAATTCTTCCACTCGCGCGAATCCGGCGGCACCGTGGTGTCGTCGGCGCTGCACCTGCTCGACAAGATCATCGAGGAGCGCTACGGCGCCGGCGCCTGGAACAGCTACGTGGCGCAGGCCTCCGACGGCGACAACTGGGACAACGACTCGGTGCTGTGCCGCCAGATGCTGATCAACACCATCATGCCCAAGGTGCAGTACTACACGTATGTGGAGATCACCGACGGCCCGCCGCAAAACCTGTGGGAGCAGTACTCGCAGATCCCGGACCACCACGCCAATTTCGCCATGCAAAAAATAGTCACGCCGGCCGATATCTATCCGGTGTTCCGCGAACTGTTCAAGAAACAGCCGAAATAGGCGGCCGCCGGCCGCCCACCTAGCGAGCGCCCCATGAACGACATGACGCACCAGCCCAAGCCGCGCCACCCGCGCGCCCTGCCCGAGCAGTCCGAGTGGACGTTCGAGCTCATCGAGCAGGCCCACCAGGAAATCCGCCGCGTCGCCGAGAACTTCGGCCTCGACACCTATCCGAACCAGCTCGAGATCATCACCGCCGAGCAGATGATGGACGCCTACACGTCGGTCGGCATGCCGGTGTCGTACAACCACTGGTCGTTCGGCAAGCATTTCCTGTCGACCGAAAAAGGCTACAAGCGCGGGCAGATGGGCCTGGCGTACGAGATCGTCATCAACTCCGATCCGTGCATCGCCTATCTGATGGAGGAGAACAGCCTGACGATGCAGGCGCTGGTGATCGCGCACGCGGCCTACGGCCACAACTCCTTCTTCAAGGGTAACTACCTGTTCCGCACCTGGACCGACGCCGAGGCCATCGTCGACTACATGGTGTTCGCCAAGAACTACATCGCCGAGTGCGAGCAGCGCCACGGCATCGACGCGGTCGAGCTGCTGCTCGACTCGTGCCACGCGATCCAGAACTACGGCGTCGACCGCTACAAGCGCCCGGCCAAGCTGTCGATGATGGAGGAAAGGGCGCGGCAGAAGGAGCGCGAAGCGTACGTGCAGTCGCAGATCAACGACCTGTGGCGCACCCTGCCGCGGCGCGAGGAGGAGGAGGCCGAAAAGGCCGCGCCGCGCTTCCCGCCCGAGCCGGAGGAGAACTTGCTGTATTTCATCGAGAAATACGCGCCGCTGCTGGAGCCGTGGCAGCGCGAGATGGTGCGCATCGTGCGCAAGATCAGCCAGTACTTCTACCCCCAGCGCCAGACCCAGGTGATGAACGAGGGCTGGGCCACGTTCTGGCACTACACCATCCTCAACCAGTTGTACGACGAGGGCGTGGTCGGCGACGGCTTCATGATGGAGTTCCTCAAAAGCCATACCAACGTGGTCTACCAGCCGCCCGTCAACAGCCCGTATTACAGCGGCATCAACCCGTACGCGCTCGGCTTCGCGATGATGACCGACATCCGCCGCATCTGCGAGCACCCGACCGCCGAGGACCGCGAATGGTTCCCCGACATCGCCGGCAGCGACTGGCGCAAGACCTTGGACTTCGCGATGCGCAACTTCAAGGACGAGAGCTTCATCGCCCAGTACCTGTCGCCCAAGCTGATCCGCGAGTTCCACTTCTTCGCCGTGCTCGACGACGACAACAACGAGAAACTGGCGATCTCCGCCATCCATGACGACCTCGGCTATCGTTACGTGCGCCAGCAGCTTGCAGAACAATATAATCTCGGCAATCGTGAACCCAATATCCAGGTCTGGTCCGTCAACACCCGCGACGACCGGGCGCTGACGTTGCGCCATACGCAGTTCCAGCGCCGTCCGCTCAACCAGCAGGCCGGCGAGGT
Source organism: Duganella sp. (assembly GCA_035565375.1). Classification (GTDB taxonomy): domain Bacteria; phylum Pseudomonadota; class Gammaproteobacteria; order Burkholderiales; family Burkholderiaceae_D; genus Rugamonas. The sequence continues at coordinate 2,202 of DATMSN010000895.1, forward strand.
CCTCAAGCATGTGGCGCGCCTGTGGGGCTTCGACGTGCACCTGGAGACGGTGGCGCCGAACGGCGAGGTGGTCAGCTCGATGGAGGTCAAACGGGAGAAGCGCGCCCGCGGCAGTTGACCAACATATAGAGAGTGCTTTCGCGGGACGCGCGCCGTTTTCAGGCACGGGTCTTGCAAGGTAGGGATCGGGGTCAGGGGCGGTGCTCTGGCCCCGGTTTTTTTTGGTGAATGCATGACGCCAGCGGGAAGTCAACACTTTTTTGCGCCCGCCGGCAACTAATCCTTCGCAACAATTTCATGCAAGAAACATCTGCGGCCAAATTATCAACTGTTGGTAGTAAAATTACGCTGATAATATTCCGTAATTGGGCTTAAGGGGAAACTAAGTAATGTGGAGGTCCGCAATGCCCCATTTCCGCCCCGCGCACGCTTGCCGGGCGAACCGATTTGGTGCAAAGTGAGCGCTATCACATAGGAAAACCCTATGAAATTTAACCGGTTTTAGGGATGAAAATTCTATGTAAAATCAAGAATTCGTATGTATAATTCGCCGACGTCCCGGATGCGGCTGTTGTTTTGTGTCGCCATTTTGGGGTTTAGTAGCAACAAAAAGAGTTGGTATTGGAGAAAGCAGGCATGAATTTCACGCACAACGAGAAAAGCACCGGGAAGAACTTTACAGGCATTACCATTGTCGTTTTGTTGCACGTCCTGGTTGCTTATGGGATCGTGACGGGCTTGGGAACCCGCCTGGTGGCAAAGATGGTCGCCCCAGTGGAGACAAAGATCATCGAGGAAGTAGCACCTCCTCCACCAAAGGAACTCCCACCACCGCCACCTCCGCCAGAGATGAAGGCTCCCCCGCCGCCATTCATCCCGCCAGTCGAGGTGAACGTGCAGCAGCCGCCGCCGCAGCAGAACGTGATCGCCAACGCGACCAACGTGAAGCCACCGTCGAACGAACTGCAAAAAGCGCCGCCGGCACCGCCGGCGCCGCCGACGCCGGGACCGGCCAAATCGGTCAACGTCGCCGCGGTAGCGGACTTCAGCACTTGCGCCAAGCCGGAATGGCCGAAGTCCTCGTTGCGTAACGAAGAAACGGGAACGGTGACGTTGTCGTTCCTGATCGCAACCGATGGCCGCGTTGCCGACTCCAAAGTCGTCAAATCGAGTGGCTTTAGGGATCTGGACAAGGCAGCGGTGAGCGGCATCAGCAAATGCCGTTTCAAACCGGGTCTGACCGACGGGAAACCGACGGAAGCGTGGATGCAGATGCAATACGTCTGGACGCTGGAGTAAAAACCGAGACAGCAGTGACGTCTCACTTAGTAAGTTTCGTTGTCATACATTCAGCGATCTGATTATTTTATCAATTTGGAGGAAGCATGTTTAAGAATACCCGTTTGTCCGCTGTACTGGCCGCTGTGCTGTTTTCCGTGACCGCAGCCACCGCCCTGGTAAGCGCCCCAGCTTTCGCTGACGCGCCAGCCTCGGCAGCTTCGGCGCCGGCAGCCGCTCCAGCGGATGCGGCAGCAGCACCAGCACCGGCAGCCGACGCCGCTGCCGCTCCAGCAGCGCCAGCCCCGGCGGCCGCCGGCGGCCACGAGGAAGTGGAAAACCCATACAGCTTCGCCGCCGTCTGGAACGGTGGTGTCGTCTCGCGCGGCACCCTGATCATCCTGTCGATCATGTCCATGGGTTCGTGGTACATCATCGTCACCAAGCTGATCGACCAGACCAAGATCTTCAAACAGTCGAAGGAAACCTCGGCCAAGTTCTGGAAAGCGTCGTCGATCGCTGCTGGTTCGGCCGCCCTGAAAGAAGGCTCGCCATTCCGCTTCATCGCTGAAACCGGCACCAAGGCCACCGTGCACCACGACGGCGCCCTGCTGGAACAAATCGACCTGTCGACCTGGGTGACGATGTCGATCCAGCGCGCCGTCGACAAAGTTCAGTCGCGTCTGCAAGACGGCCTGTCGTTCCTGGCAACCGTCGGTTCGACCGCGCCGTTCGTCGGTCTGTTCGGTACCGTTTGGGGTATTTACAATGCGCTGATCGCCATCGGCATGTCGGGTAACGCGTCGATCGACAAGGTCGCCGGTCCGGTCGGTGAAGCGCTGATCATGACCGCCTTCGGTCTGTTCGTCGCCGTTCCAGCCGTTCTGGGTTACAACTGGCTGGTGCGTCGTAACAAGTCGGCCATGGAAGATATCCGTTCGTTCTCGGCCGACGTGCACTCGGTGCTGATCTCGGGCGCCATGTCCACCAGCGAAGCCGGCCGTCTGGCCGGTGCTAAAAAGATTGGATAATTAATCATGTCGATGTCCGTAGGCTCCGATAGCGGAGACGAAGATCAAGTCATGTCAGAAATCAACACGACGCCCCTGGTGGACATCATGTTGGTTCTGCTGATTATCTTCCTGATCACGAGCCCGGTTGTTCTGAAGCTGATCAAGATCAAGCTGCCAGAGGAAACCAACCAGGTCATTCAGACTAAACCGGAAGATGTCAACATCGTTGTGAGCAAGGATGGCGACATCTACTGGAACCAGAAGAAGATGCGCGACGCCAATGAGTTGTTCGACAATCTGAAGGTGGAAGCAGTGAAATTGCCGCAGCCGGAAGTGCATGTTCGTGGCGACCAAGAAACACGCTACGAAGCGATCGGCAAGGTTATTTTCACTACCCAGCGCGCTGGTATTCAGAAGGTCGGCTTCATCACCGAACCGCCTGATAAGGGTTAATCCCCGTTAGCGCATCGCGGGCCTGTGGTTCAGGCCCGCCCTTCTTAAAAGGAAACATCATGAGTATGAATGTCGGCTCCCCATCCGCAGGCGCGGATCCGGAACCAATGATGGAAATGAATATGACGCCCCTCATCGACGTGATGCTGGTGCTGATTATCATGATGATCATTACGATTCCGAAAGCCAACCACTCGGTGAACTTGAACATGCCGGTCGGCACTCCGCCGCCACCGACCAAGGATCCAGTGGTGATCACGATCGACGTCGACTTCGACGGGACGATTCTGTGGGATAACGTGGTCGTTCCCGACCGCAGCTCCCTGGAAGCGAAACTGACCGATGTCGCGGCGCAAGCGGACCAGCCGGAGGTGCATCTGCGTCCGAACAAGCTGGTGTCGTACAAGGTCGTGGCCGGCGTCATGGCTTCGGCGCAGCGTCTCGGCGTGACCAAGATTGGCCTGGTCGGCAACGAACAGTTCCAATAATCAGTTCTATGTTCAACGATAGGCAGGACCATTCCTGCCTATTTCGCATTTTGAAGAAAGAAAACTTACCCATGACCAAGTTTCGTCTCGCTCATTTCGGCCTGGTAATGGCCGCTATTGGTTTTACAGCAGCAGCTCCTTTGGCAGGTTTTTCGTCGGTCGCTTACGCTGCCGAGGCGGTGCGCGCTGAAATCGGCAAACCATTGCAGGAAGCACAGAAACTGGCTGCGGCAGGCAAGAACAAAGAAGCACTGGCAAAACTGAAGGACACCGATTCGGTCGGCAACAAGAGCGCCAACGAGACCTATCTGATCGAGCGCACCCGCGCCTCGGCCGCCGCCTCCGCCGGCGACTACGACACCGCCGCGCGCGCCTTCGAGAACGTGATCAACTCGGGCAAGCTGTCGGCCGCCGAACAACCGAAATTCACCCAGGCGCTGGCCGGCATCTACTACCGCATCAAGGATTACCCGAAGGCGATCACCTGGATCCAGCGCGCGCTCAAGGACAATCCGAACGACGGCGCCATGCATGAACTGCTGATCCAGACCTACTACATCAGCGGCAAGTACGCCGAGGCCGCCAAGGAACTGCAGGCCACCAAGAACCTGAACGAAGCCCAGCTGGGCATGCTGGCCAACATCCAGCTCAAGCAGAACGACAAGGCCGGCTACGTGCAGACCCTCGAGCGCATGGCCGCCAGCTATCCGAAGCCACAGACCTGGGCCGACCTGCTGCAGCGCGTGCAAGCCAAGCCCGGCTTCTCGCAGACGCTGTCGCTCGACGTGCTGCGCCTGCGCCTGGCCAACGGCCTGCTGAGCAAGCCGGCCGAGTACATGGAAATGAGCCAGCTGGCGCTGCAAGCGGGCAACCCCGCCGAGGCCATCAAAATCATCAACGAGGGCTACAAGAAAGGCGCGCTGGGCACCGGTTCCGACGCCCCCCGCCACCAGCGCCTGAAAGACCTGGCCGCCAAGACCCAGGCCGAGTTCGACGCCAAGCAGGCCGCCGAAGAAGCCGAAGCCGTCAAGAACAAGGACGCCGACGCGCTGGCCAGCATAGGCTACGCGCTGGTATCGGCCGGCAAGGCCGACAAGGGCCTGCCGCTGATGGAACAGGCGGTCAAGCTGGGCACCGGCAAGAACCCGGAAGCGATCAAGCTGCACTACGGCATCGCCCAATCGGTCGCCGGCAAGAAAGCGGCCGCGCTGTCGACCTTGAAATCGGTCAAGGGCACGGACGGCACCGCCGACCTGGCCCGCTACTGGACGCTGGGCCTGAACAAAGCCGCTTAATCCGGTTTTGTCGCGCCGAAAAGCGCTGTCTGCTCCGGCAGGCGGCGCTTTTTTCCATTTCGGGGACCGAAAATGGGGCAAAAAGCCGATTCCCAGCCCCCGCCATGGCCATCGCGGATGTGCATCCCCGAAACAAACCGTATAATCCTCCATTTAGCGACAGTTCCCCCAGATTCCCATGAAGGTATTCCGAGGTCTCCCCAACGCAGCGGCGCGCGCGCCGTGCGCGCTCACGATCGGCAACTTCGACGGTGTCCACCTCGGCCACCAGGCGTTGCTGGCGCGCGTGCGCGGCGCCGCCACCGGCCTTGGCCTGGAAGCGGCGGTGATGACCTTCGAGCCGCACCCGCGCGAGTTCTTCGCCCTCAAGGCCGGCGACCCGTCCAAGGCGCCGCCGCGCATCGCCAACCTGCGCGACAAGCTGCAATCGCTGTCCGACAACGGCATCGACCGCGTCATCGTCGAGCACTTCTCGGCGCCGTTCGCCGCGCTCACGCCGCGCGAATTCACCGAAAAAGTGCTGGTCGAGGGCTTGCACGTCAAATGGCTGATGGTCGGCGACGACTTTTGCTACGGCGCGCGCCGCGCCGGCAACGTGCAAATGCTGCTGGAGGCGGGCAAACAATACGGTTTCCACGTCGAGACGCTGCCGACGGTGATGAACGGCAGCACCCGCATCTCGTCGTCGGCCGTGCGCGCCGCGCTGGCCGGGGGCGACTTCGGCCATGCCGAGGCGCTGCTGGGCCATCCCTACGCGATCTCCGGCCACGTTATCCACGGCCAAAAGCTGGGCCGCACCCTGGGCTTTCCGACCTTGAACCTGCGCGTGCCGCACCGCCCCGCCCTCGGCGGCATCTTCATCGTGCAGGTGCACGGCCTGGACGACAAGCCCC
>DATMSN010000896.1:0-3335 GCA_035565375.1 Duganella sp.
CCGGTGGGCCAGGCCTGGCCCACCGGGGCCGCCGGACGCTGGTACACCGGCGCCAGGCTGCAACCGGCCAGCAGCGCCAGCGCGGCCAGGGTAATTAAAGACTTGTTCATGCTTTTCATGATTAATGCGCCTCCACGTGCGAGGTTGGCGCCGATGGCGTGGCCTTCTTCTTGCTGAAGAAGCCGCGCACCAGCACAAAGAACAACGGTACGAAGAAGATGCCGAGGAAGGTCGACGTCAGCATCCCGCCCAGCACCCCGACGCCGATGGCGTTTTGGCTGCCCGAGCCGGCGCCGCTGCTGATGGCCAGCGGCAGCACGCCCAGGCCGAAGGCGATCGACGTCATCAGAATCGGACGCAAACGCTGGCGCACCGCCTGCAAGGTGGCCTCCCGCAGTTCGACGCCCTGCTCCTGCAGGTCCTTGGCGAATTCGACGATCAGAATCGCGTTCTTCGCCGCCAGACCGACCACGGTCAGCAGGCCGACCTGGAAGTAGACGTCGTTCGACAACTTGAACACGAACGTCGCCAGCACGGTACCGACCACGCCCAGCGGCACGATCAGCAGCACCGAGAACGGAATCGACCAGCTTTCATACAGCGCGGCCAGGCACAGGAACACGATCAGCAACGAGATCGCGTACAGCTGCGTCGTTTGCGAGCCGGAGTCGCGCTCCTCGATCGACAGGCCGGTCCACTCGTAGCCGATACCAGGCGGCAGCTTCTCGGCCAGCTTCTCGATTTCGGCCATGGCCGCGCCGGAGCTCTGGCCAGGCGCCGGGGCGCCCAGGATCTCGCTCGACGACAGGCCGTTGTAGCGTTCCAGGCGCGGCGAGGCGTAGATCCACTCGCCGGTCGAGAAGGCGGAGAACGGCACCATGTCGCCGTTGGCGTTGCGGACGAACCATTTTTTCAGGTCTTCCGGCGCCATGCGCGATTCGGCCTGGCCCTGCAGGTACACCTTCTTGACGCGGCCACGGTCGATGAAGTCGTTGACGTAGGCGCTACCCCAGGCGTTGCTGAGCACCTGGTTGACGTTGGCGACCGTCAGGCCCAGCGCGATCGCCTTTTGCTGGTCGACGGTGATCTTGTACTGCGGCGTGTCCTCCTGGCCGTTCGGACGCACGCCCACCAGCACCTTGCTCTGCGAGGCCATGCCCAGCATCTGGTTACGCGCGGCCATCAGGGCCTCGTGGCCGACGCCGCCGGTGTCCTGCAGCTGCAGGTCGAAGCCGGAGGCGTTACCCAGTTCCAGCACCGCCGGCGGAGCGAAGGCGAACACCATCGCGTCCTTGATCTGCGAGAACGCACCCATGGCGCGGCCGACGATGGCGCCGACGGCGTGGTCGGCGCCCTTGCGCTCGGACCAATCCTTCATGCGGACGAAAGCGATGCCGGTGTTCTGGCCGTTACCGGCGAAGCTGAAGCCGGCCACCGCGAACACCGAAGCGACCGATTCCTTCTCGCTGTTGAGGAAGTGCTGCTCGACCTTTTCGATCACCTTGAGCGTACGCTCCTGGGTGGCGCCGGTCGGCAGCTGGATCTGCGTGAACAGCACGCCCTGGTCCTCTTCCGGCAGGAAGGAGGTCGGCAGGCGCAGGAACACGAAGCCCATGACGCCGACGATCAGCGCGTACACCACCAGCGAACGGCCGCCGCGATTCAGGATCTTGCCGACGAAGCCCTCGTATTTATGGCTGCTGCGCTCGAAATTGCGGTTGAACCAGCCGAAGAAACCGGTGTTGATGGCCGCGTGGCCCTTCGGCACGGGCTTGAGCAGCGTGGCGCACAGCGCCGGCGTGAACACCATCGCCACGATCACCGACAGCACCATCGCCGAGACGATCGTGATCGAGAACTGGCGGTAAATGACGCCGGTGGAGCCGCCGAAGAAGGCCATCGGCACGAACACCGCCGACAGCACCATGGCGATGCCGACCAGCGCGCCGCTGATCTGGGTCATCGATTTGCGCGTCGCCTCGAGCGGCGACAAGCCCTCCTCGGTCATCAGCCGCTCGACGTTTTCCACCACCACGATGGCGTCGTCGACCAAGAGGCCGATCGCCAGCACCACCGCGAACATCGTCAGCGTGTTGATCGAGTAGCCCAGAACGGACAGGATGGCGAAGGTCCCCAGCAGCACCACCGGCACGGCCATCGTCGGGATCAACGTGGCGCGGAAGTTTTGCAGGAACAGGTACATCACCAGGAACACCAGCACGATCGCCTCGGCCAGCGTCTTGACCACTTCCTCGATCGAGATCTTGACGAACGGCGTGGTGTCGAAGGCGACGACCGCCTTCATCCCGGCCGGGAACAGTTTTTCCAGCTCGGCGACCTTGGCCTTGACGGCGGTGGCGGTATCGAGCGCGTTGGCGCCGGTGGCCAGTTTGATCGCCATACCGGTGGCGGCATTGCCGTTGTAGCGCGACAGCACGCTGTAGTTCTCGCTGCCCAGCTCCATGCGGGCGACGTCGCGCAGATGCACGGTGGCGCCGCTGGCGGCGGTCTTCAGCAGGATCGCGCCGAACTGCTCGGCCGTCTGCAGGCGGCTTTGCGCCGACACGGTGGCGTTGAGCTGCTGGCCTTTGACGGCCGGCACGCCGCCCAGTTCACCGGCCGAGACCTCGGTGTTTTGCGCGGTGATGGCGGCGGTCACGTCGGCCGGCGTCAGCTGATAGCTTTGCAGCTTGGCCGGGTCGAGCCAGATGCGCATGGCGTACTGCGAACCGAAGGCGGTGACGTCGCCCACGCCTTCGACGCGGCTGATCGGATCGATGACGTTGGCGGCCACGTAGTCGCCCAGGTCGGCCTGCTTCATGCTGCCGTCCTCGGAGATAAAGCCGAGCACCATCATGAAGTTCTTGGTGGCCTTGCTCACCACCAGTCCTTGTTGGGTGACGGCGGCCGGCAGCAGCGGCGTGGCCAGCTGCAGCTTGTTTTGCACCTGCACCTGCGCGATGTCGGGATTGGTGCCGCTGCGGAAGGTCAGCGTGATGCTGATGCCGCCGGACGAATCGCTCGACGCGTTCATATAACGCAGGCCGTCGATACCCTTCATCTTTTGTTCGATGACCTGGGTGACGGCGTTTTCCACCGTCTTGGCGGAGGCGCCCGGATAGGAGCCGGAAATCGAGATCGATGGCGGCGCGATGCTTGGGTACTGGGCGATGGGCAAGCCCATGATCGCCAGCACGCCCCCGAGCATGATCACAATCGCGATCACCCAGGCGAAAATGGGGCGGTCAATAAAGAAGCGTGACATAAGGTGACTCCTGTCTTAGTGTGCGCCAGGGGCGGCAGGAGTGGCGGCGACGGTCGGCGCGGCGGGCGCG
>DATMSN010000897.1:0-2710 GCA_035565375.1 Duganella sp.
TGTCACATCGACCACGTCGAGGCCGGTGAGCCAGGCCGTCAGCGCGGCCAGGCGAAGATCGGCCGCGGCGGCGGCCGGGGTTGCTCCAGATGTATCTGAAGTTAAATTCTGTAATAAAGACATTAAGCGAACCGTGGAAACCGGCGTAAGGTGAAGATTCCCATATAATAAGGGATTCAAATCAAAAAATCGCCTTTCATGGTGTTTCCTCCCTTCTTTTCATGAGCTGCATGCGCTGGCTACTGGCCCCCCCCACTTCGCACCGCTGGGCGTATGCCCTGACCGCCATCGTCACTGTGTCGGCAGTGCCGCCGTACGCCTACGCGCAGGGCACGCCGCCCAAGGCGCGCGCGCCGCGCGTGGAGGACCCGAACGCCGTCACCACCGTCATGGCCGAGGACATCGGCGGGCGCCCGGAGCGTGAGATCACGCTCGAGCGCAACGCCGAGATCATCAAGGACAAGACCAAGGTCCAGTCCGACTACGCGTGCTACCGCCAGGTCGACAACGAGGTCGAAGCCAAGGGCGCCGTCAAGATCTGGCGCTACGGCGACTATTACACCGGCACCGAGCTCAAGCTGAACATGGACACCGGCAAGGGCTACATGCTCAGCCCGACCTACCGGATGGAGGCCAACAACGCCCAGGGCAAGGCCGAGCGCATCAACTTCCTCAACGAGGACGAGGCGCTGGTCGTCAACGGCACCTACAGCACCTGCGAGGGGACCAACCCGGACTGGTACCTGCGCTCGAACACGCTCAACCTCGACTCCGGGCGCGACGTCGGCACCGCCGGCCAGACCGTGGTCTACTTCAAGGACGTACCGATCCTGGGCACGCCGGCGCTGTCGTTCTCGCTGTCGGGCGCGCGCCGCTCCGGCTGGCTCTCGCCGACCCCGGGCGTGGGCTCGCGCACCGGCCCCGAGCTGGTGGTGCCGTACTACTTCAACATCGCCCCCAACCGCGACCTGACCTTGTTTCCTAAGATCATCACGCAGCGCGGCTTCCAGCTCGGCGCCCGCGCCCGCTACCTGGGCGAGACCGAGGACGGCCTGTACCAGGGCGACACCTACGCCGAGTATCTGCCGCACGACAAGAAATACGTGCCGGACACGCCGGGCGGCTCGACCGACCGCTGGACCGTCAGGTCGACCCACAAGCAGGACCTGACCAAGGACTGGTCGTACGCGTGGAGCCTGCGCGCCGCGTCGGACAACAACTACCCGAACGACTTCTCCAAGACCGTCTCGAGCTCGACCGAGCGGCAGCTGCTGCGCGAGCTGCGCACCGACTACCACGGCGACATCTGGACCCTGACCGCGCGCGTGCAGAAGTACCAGGTGCTGCAGGACCCGGCCTCGGTGACGGACTCGTCGCTGTTCGTGTCGCGCCCGTACGACCGCCAGCCGGCGATCAACTTCCATGCCGCCCAGTACGACGTCGCCGGCGGCTTCGACTGGGCCTTCGACAGCGAGCTCACGCGCTTCACCCACCCGACCTTGATCAACGGCACGCGCCTGGTGGGCATACCGCAACTGAGCTATCCGATCGTCGGCCCCAGCTACTTCGTCACGCCCAAGGTCATGGTCAACCTGGCCAGCTACTCGCTCGACAGCTTCGGTTCGCAGGCGGCGCGCGACCTGTCGCGCGTGGTGCCGACGTTCTCGCTCGACTCCGGCCTGGTGTTCGAGCGCGACGTCAAGTTCCAGAACAAGGACATGACGCAGACGCTCGAGCCGCGCCTGTTCTACGTCAAGACGCCGTACCGCGACCAGAGCCAGTTCCCGACCTTCGACACCGACGCGGCCACGTTCAACTTCAGCCAGATCTTCAGCGAGAACCGCTTTGTCGGCTCGGACCGCATCGGCGACGCCAACCAGCTGACGGCGGCGCTGGTGTCGCGCTTCCTCGACGCCGCCGGCGCCGAGCAGCTGCGCCTGGCGTTCGGCCAGCGCTTCTACTTCGAGGACCAGCGCGTGCAACTGGCCTCGACCACGCCGGTGGTGCAGGCCCGCTCCGACATCCTGCTCTCGGCCAACGGCCGCATCTCCGAGCACTGGGGCTTCGACAGCGCGCTGCAGTACAATCCGAGCCAGCGTCAGGTGGTGTCGCAAAGCTACACCGTGCAATGGATACCGGCCCAGAAGAAGGTGCTCAACCTGGGCTACCGCTACCTGAGCGGCAGTTTCAAGAACATCGAGGTCTCCAGCCAGTGGCCGCTGTTCAAGCGCTGGTACGGCGTCGGCCGGGTCAGCTACTCGATGCAGGACAGCAAGATCCTCGAGAGCCTGATCGGTCTCGAATACAAGGCCGACTGCTGGGTGTTCCGCGTCGGCGGACAGCGTTTCGTGACGACCTCGACCACCGCCTCGACGCCGATCTTCTTCCAGCTCGAGCTCAACGGCCTGTCGCACCTGGGCGTGGGCAGCCCGCTCGAGGCGATGAAAAACAGCATTCCCGGCTATCAGCGTTTGAACGAGGGCTACGGCCGCTAAAGCAAGGCACCCGGGCGCGCGCCGGCAGTGACGGGCGGGCGCCTTTTGATTTTTTTTTACACCTGACTCATGAGCGTTCTACCATGCGTAATGCCAGTATGTACCAAATGAAGCTACTCGCCGTCCTGTTGTGCACCACCGCGCTCGGCGGTTGCAGCCTGTTCTCGAAAAAGCCCGCGCCAACGCCGGCGCCGGTCGCCGCCCCGGCCGCCACC
>DATMSN010000898.1:0-1716 GCA_035565375.1 Duganella sp.
AGCGCGCGGTCGTTGCCGGCCGGGACGCCGTGCGACAGCGCGCGGTACACCTCGCCGGGCAGCGGCGCGGTGTCGCGGTTGTCTTCGTGAAGGCCGGGGAGGGCGATGCGCTCTGGCAGCGCTTGGGCGAGTGGGGACATGGTGTTCTTCCGAAAAAGTGGGACGGCATCGAGCTCGTCTGTATTGTCGTTGGATTATCCCCGGCGCCGGGGCCGCGCCCAAGGGGCGATGCCCCTGTGTTTGTGTAAGACAGAGCTTACATCGACCCCGGCGGCCACGCCGTGACGTCAGGAGCCGGCCGTCTTCGCGCCGGCGCCGCGATTGGCCTCCACCCGCTCCGCCGCCTTTTTACCGGCCAGGAACGCATGGTCGGAATTGTAGTACTCCCACTCGCTGTAGCGTCCCGCCAGCACGATGTCGTGCTGCTCCATCCAGGCCCGCACCGTCGCCACGTTGGCGGCGCGCGCGTGGTCGTACACCACGTACGCGTACGGCATGTCGACCTGGTTGGCGGTGACGACGCGGTCGTCCTCGCGCATCATGCCCACCTTGATGCAGTCCTCGATGCAGCGCTCGATCAGGGCCTGGCCGTCCAGCGGCAGCGGCTTCCAGGGCGAGTACGAAATCTCGCAGGTGAAGCCGAAGCCGCCGGGGGCGTTGCATTCCGGGCTGGCGTTGCCCTGCACGAAGATGCGGTGGAAGATGCTGTCCTCCGGGTAGTAGATCCAGTGCTTGTCGGTGACGTCCTCGCGGGCGATGCCGATGTTGACGCAGCGGATCGAGATGTGGCGCAGCCCGGCGGCGGCCTGCCTGACCTCGGGCGGCGCGGCGTTGCCGATCAGGCGCACCAGCTCCGGCAGCGGCATCGTGCTGATCAACTGCCCGTACTGCAGGCGGCGGCCGTCGGCCAGCACCACCGTGTGCTCGTCGGGCAGGATACTGACGGCGTCGGCGTTGAGCTCGATCTTGCCGCGGATGTGCGGCACGAAGCCCGACACCAGCGCCTGGAAGCCGCCGCGCTTGGGGTAGCCGAAGCGCGCGTTCGGCCCCATCGGCTTGGCGACCGGTTCCAGCGCGCCCTCGATGATCTGGTCCAGGTCCGGCAGCGGCACCCGTCCGCCCAGCCACGACGTTTCCATCTCGTTCAGCGGCACCGTCCACAGTTTCTTGTTGTACGGGATGGCGAAGTGGCGGGCGATGCCGGCGCCCCACACGCGGTGGATGAAGTGTTCGAAGTCCTCGCCCTGGGCGGCGGTCGACATCGCGCCGGCGCTGCTGTTGGCGACATCGGCGGTGCCGTCGGCGCAGCAATCCTCGACCCCGGCCGCCGCGCAGCCTGGCGTGCCGGTGGTCAGCCCGTAGCGCGATTCGATGGCGCCGACGATGCATTCCTTGATGACGGCCGGCGGCAGGCCGTACAGCGCGCCCTGGAACGGATAGCGGGTGAACACCTGCTTGCTGTAGACCCAGGCCTCGCGCATCTGCCAGTGCTGGTTGTCACCGAGCAAGATATCGTAGAGCTTGAGCACATACGGGTCGTTCGAGAACATGATGTGGCCGGCGTAGTCGAAGGTGAAGCCCCGGTCCTGGATCGAGCGGCACCAGCCGCCGACGGTGGCGTGGCGCTCCAGCAGCACGGTGTCGGCGCCCAGGTGGTAGGCGGCCGACAGGCCGGTCGGCCCGGCGCCGATGATCAGGCAGCCGGCGCGCTGCGCC
>DATMSN010000899.1:0-11023 GCA_035565375.1 Duganella sp.
GCGCGCCGCCTCCGTCGTTTGCGCGCGGCCGTATTCGGCGATCAGCGCCTGGCAGCCGGCATCGGACAGGATCAGATGCACGGCCGGCAGGTGGATCGCGCCGGCCGGCTTCACCGGGTTGGCGGGGCCGCTCATGCGGCGTTGAACCACAACAGCGGGTTGCCGCTGGCGCGGGCGTAGCCAGCCTCGCCGACCAGCAGGTCCAAGGTCAGGCTGGCCAGATCGTCGGCCAGCGGCTCGACGTTGAAGTCGTGCTCCTGGTTGAAGATCTTGCGATAGGTTTTGCAGTCCTCGCAGGTCTCGGCGCGCGCCACCCTGCTTGGATCGTTGGCCTTGTTGATCGGCGCGGGATCGGCCGCCGCCACGGGCTGGTCGTCGGCCGCTTCCAGACTTTGATAGGCGATCTTGGAGGTGTGTTCGCAGCACGAACACTTGACCCGCACCATATGCCATTCGCTGGCGCAGGCGCCGCAATGCAGATAGCGGTAGCCCTGCGACTGTCCGCCGATACGGATCACGCTGGCCACCGGGTGCGAGCCGCACACGGGGCACAGCGTGTTGGTCACCAGCGGCTGCACCGCCGGGGAGTCGAGCTGGCTGGCGCGCATCGCCCACACCACTTGCAGCGCGGCGGCGATGAACGGCGCGTGCAACGGGTCGACGCCTTCGGTCACTTCCGCCAGCACGGCGTCGGCGCAGCCTTCCAGTTGCGCGGCATCGAGCTCGCGCAGTTGCGCCAGCACGCCGGCCATTTGCGGCTGCTGCTTGGCCAGCGGCTCCAGTTGATCGAGGATGGCGCCGAACACCGTGCGCCACGAGGCCGGACGGGCGCCGCTGACCGGCAGCGGCGGCATGTTGTGGTCCAGCGACAGCGTGATTTCGGCCGCATCCGGCAGCGCGAAGGTTTGGGCCGGGAGCGACGCGGCGACGGCCGCCTGGGCGTCGACCAGGGCCGCCATCAGGCGCAGATAGCCCTGCATCGATTCGCCGACGGGAATCCCGATGATTTCGTTATTCGCGAGCTGGCGCAGACGGGCCGCGCGCGCGGTGAACAGGGCGCGCGCTTGCGGCAGCAGCAAGCGCGGTATGGCATTGTGATCGAGCGATTCGATTTCGCCCGGTTCAAGCAGACGTTGTACCAAATGATGTCTCCCGGTTTGCCGGCGGCGCTTTGAACGCTTGTGGCGATGCCCGCCGGCCTGGGAAGTATTTTAATCCCAAATTGTGAATCACAAATTGACTATTCAATCGCGCCGCTTGTTTGTGTTGCGCGCGACTTCCTCGAACCAGCGCGGGTGATGCTTGCGGGCCCACCCGTAGGTGACCGTGCCGCGCACCATCGCGCCGATCGAGCCCTTGACCCAGATACCGGCGTAAATGTGGACCACTATTGAGCAAATGATCACAAAAGCGCAGAACGCGTGCAGCAGCGCGGCGAAGCGTACCACTTCGATCGGGAAGTAGAACGCGAAGTACGCGCGCCAGATGACGATGCCCGACAACAGCAGCCCCATCATGCACAGGATCAGCACATAGAACAGCACCTTCTGGCCGGCGTTGTAGCGGCCGACCCGGGGCAGCCTGTCCTCGCGGTTGTTGACCACGTCGCCAACCTGCTTGAGCCATTGCTGGTCGCCCTGTTCGAAGCGGTTGTGGTGCCAGAAGCGCACCACCAGCAGCGCGAAGGAGACGAACATCAGTATCCCGAAGAAGGGATGCAGGATGCGCGTCCACTGGCCGCCGCCCAGGAACATCGCCATCCACGCCGTCGCCGGATGGAACATGGCCAGGCCGGACACCGTCAGCACGATAAAGCAGATGGCGGTGATCCAGTGGTTGCTGCGTTCATTCGGCGTGTAGCGTTCGATCAGCGGGTTGCCGTCCTTGTCACGATTAGGTGTGCTCATTTTTGCTCTCCCTGATCCGGTTGGCCTCATGCAGCGCCTCCGCTTCCTCGTCCTTGCTCACCTCATTGGGACCGACGCGCGAATAATGGAACCATCCCGCCAGCGCCGTCGCGGCGATGCCGGCCAGCGCGAGCGGCTTGGTCAAGCCTTTCCACAAGCCGACCATGGGGCTGATGCTCGGATTCTGCTTCAGTCCATGGTACAGCGGCGCCTTGTCCGCGTGGTGCAGCACGTACATCACGTGCGTGCCGCCGACGCCGGCCGGGTCGTACAGCCCGGCGTTGGCGTAGCCGCGCGACTTCAGGTCCTCGATGCGCCCGGCCGCGTGCTCCTTCATGTCCTCCTTGGTGCCGAAGACAATCGCGCCGGTGGGGCAGGTCTTGACGCAGGCCGGTTCCTGGCCGACGGCCACGCGGTCCGAGCACAGGGTGCACTTGTAGGCGCGGTCGTCCTTCTTCGAGATGCGCGGCACGTCGAACGGACAGCCGGCGACGCAGTAGCCGCAGCCGATGCAGTTCTCCTGGTGGAAATCCACAATGCCGTTGGTGTACTGGACGATGGCGCCCGGGGCCGGACAGGCCTTCAGGCAGCCCGGGTCCTCGCAGTGCATGCAGCCGTCCTTGCGGATCAGCCATTCGAGGTTGCCGTCGCTGGTCTCGTGCTCCGAGAAGCGCATCACGGTCCACGATTGCGGCGTCAGGTCGAGCGGGTTGTCGTACACGCCGGTGGTTTCGCCGACGTCGTCGCGCAGGTCGTTCCATTCCATGCAGGCGGTCTGGCATGCCTTGCAGCCGATGCACTTCGACACGTCGATCAGCTTGGCCACGGTGCCGGTGACCGGCGTGCGCGCCACCGGCGCCTGCACCGTGGTGGCCGACATCCGTTTGATATCAAGTGATTGTAAAGCCATGTTTTATTCTCCTCGGGCCGTCATGCTTTTTCCACTTTCACCAGGAACGACTTGAATTCCGGTGTCTGCGAATTGCCGTCGCCAACCGTCGGCGTCAGGGTGTTGATCAGGTAGCCCGGTTTGGTGACTCCCTTGAACCCGAAGTGAATCGGCAGTCCGACCTGGTGGGTCTTCTTGCCGTCGATGGTCAATGCCTTGATACGCTTGGTCACCACGGCCTTGGCCACGATGTGTCCGCGCTTGGAACTGACCTTGACACGGTCGCCGTGAACCACGCCGAGCTCCTTGCCGAGGTCCTCGCCGATTTCGACGAATTGCTCCGGTTGGATGATCGCGTTCAGGCGCGCATGCTTGGTCCAGTAGTGGAAGTGCTCCGTCAGGCGGTAGCTGGTCGCCACGTGAGGATACTCGTTCGCCTTGCCCAGCTTTGCCCTGTCGCCCGGGAACATGCGACCGGCCGGATTGCTGGTGGCGCGCGGGTTATTCGGGTGCATGGGGTTGTGGCCGACCGGCGTTTCGAACGGCTCGTAGTGTTCCGGGAACGGACCTTCGGCCATGGCGTCGCGTGCGTAGAAACGCGCCACGCCCTCGGCCAGCATGATGAATGGACCCATGCCGTTTTCCGGCGGTTCGTCCAGCTTGAAGTCCGGCGTGTCCGCGCCCGCCCAACTGCTGCCGTTCCAGCCGACCAGCTTGCGGGTCGGATCGAACGGCTTGCCCTTGGTGTCGCACGAGGCGCGGTTGTACAGCACGCGGCGGTTGGCCGGCCAGGCCCAGGCCCAGTTCAGCGTGTTGCCGATGCCGGTGGGGTCGCTGTTGTCGCGGCGTCCCATCTGGTTGCCGGCGGCGGTCCAGCAGCCGGCGAAGATCCAGCACCCGCAGGCCGTGCTGCCGTCGTCGCGCAGCTGCGCGAAGCCGGCCAGCTGCTCGTTCTTCTTGAGGATGACTTTCGTCGGGTCCTTCGGATCGGTGAGCTCCTTGAGCGCCTTGCCGTTGAACTCCATCGCGATCTCCTCCGGCTGCGGGCTCAGAGGCTGGGCGTAGTTCCACGTCAGGTTGACGATCGGGTCGGGGAATTTTCCGCCCTCGGTCTGGTACATCTTCCTGATGCGCATGAAGATGCCGGACATGATCTCCAGATCGCTCTTGGTCTGTCCCGGGCCTTCGGCGCCTTGCCAGTGCCATTGCAGCACGCGCGAGGAGCTCACCAGCGAGCCGCGTTCCTCGGCGAAGCAGGTGGTTGGCAGGCGGAACACCTCGGTCATGATCTTGCTCGGATCGACCTGGTGGAACTCGCCGAACGGACGCCAGAACTCCGCCGTCTCCACGGCGAGAGGGTCCATCACCACCAGGAACTTCAGCTTCGACAGCGCCTCGGTGATCTTCTGCTTGTCCGGCGCCGACGCCAGGATGTTGAAGCCCTGGCAGATGTAGCCGTTCATTTTCCCCTGATGCATAAGCTCGAAGGCCTGCATCATGTCGTACGGCTTGTCCAGCTTGGGCAGGTAGTCGAACGCGTAGTTGTTTTCCTCGGTGGCGGCGTCGCCCCACCAGGCCTTCATGAACGAGACCAGGAACTTCTTGGCGTTGCTGTAGTAGCTCAACTGGTTCGGACGCAAAGGCTTGAGCGCCCGTTTGGCCGCATAGGCTTCCCAGTCCTGTTCCGCCTCGCCGGGCAGGGTCAGGTAACCGGGCAGCATATTGGTCAGCAGACCGAGGTCGGTCAGACCCTGGATGTTGGAGTGGCCGCGCAGCGCGTTCATGCCGCCACCGGCGATGCCGATGTTCCCCAGCAGGAGCTGCACCATGGCGCCGGTGCGCAGGGTTTGCGCGCCGGTCGAGTGCTGGGTCCAGCCCAGCGCGTACAGGATGGTCGCGGCGCGGCCCGGGACGGCGGTCGACGCCAGCATCTCGGCGACCTTGTGGAATTTCTCCGGCGGCACGCCGCAGGCCTTCTCCACCATCTCCGGCGTGTAGCGCGAGTAGTGCTTCTTCATCAGCTGGTACACGCAGCGCGGATGCTCGAGCGTCGGGTCGATTTTGGCGTAGCCGTCGTCGCCCATCTCGTAGTTCCAGCTGCTCTTGTCCGTGTACTTGCCGGCCGCCTCGTCGTAGCCCGAATACAGGCCGTCGTTGAAGGCGAAGTCCTCGCGGACGATGAACGGCATGTCCGTGTAGTTGCGGACGTACTCGTGCTGGATCTTGTCGTTCGTGAGCAGATAGTTGATGATCGCGCCCAGGAATACGATGTCCGAGCCGGTGCGGGTAGGGACGTAGTAGTCGGCTACCGAGGCGGTTCGGGTAAAGCGCGGATCGACCACGACCAGCTTGGCGCCGCGATGCGCCTTCGCTTCCGTGACCCATTTGAATCCGCAAGGGTGTGCTTCAGCGGCGTTTCCGCCCATGACCAGGATGACATCGGCGTTCTTGATGTCCACCCAGTGATTCGTCATCGCACCACGTCCAAATGTCGAGGCAAGACCTGCCACCGTCGGACCGTGTCATACGCGTGCTTGATTGTCGAATGCGAGCATGCCCAGACTGCGCATGGTTTTATGGGTTAAATAGCCTACCTCGTTGGAGCCGGCCGACGCGCACAGCATGCCGGTCGTGGTCCAGCGGTTGACGGTTTTGCCGTCGGCGCTTTTCTCGATGAAGTTGGCGTCGCGGTCGGTTTTCATCAACTTGGCGATGCGCGTGAGCGCGTCGTCCCAGGAGATCTTGCTCCATTCCGTGGCGCCGGGCGCGCGGTATTCCGGCACCATCAAGCGATTCGGGGAGTGGATAAAGTCGATCAGGCTAGCGCCTTTCGGACAGAGCGTGCCGCGGTTGACCGGGTGGTCGGCATCGCCTTCTATGTGGATGATGCTGGCGGTGGCGTTTTTGGCGCCGTCGCCCAGACCGTACATCAGGATTCCGCAGCCTACGGAGCAGTAGGGGCAGGTGTTGCGGGTTTCGGTGCTGCGCGCCAGCTTGTACTGCCGGACTTCGGCCAAGGCCGTTGCCGGCGCGAAGCCGAGGAGCGCGATGCTCGAACCCGCGATGGTCGCGCCAGTCACCCGAAGGAACTGTCGCCTGGACATCTGGTTCATGGGAGCCTCTCAGTGATCGAAGGAACCTACCGAGTTTAGCACCAACAAATCGATTACATGCTTCTGATCCGTATCGGATGTTACTCATAAGCTAGAGTTGCGACCTATGATATAGATCAATGAACAACGTTTTTAATCGAAGTTGGACGATTATTTGTCTTTATAGCAGCTTTTAAGTTTTTGATAATCGTAATAGCGGCTGCCGGCGGCGATCTTGGCGCCGGCGCACGCGGACTTGAAATCGGTTTCCTTTTCGTTGTACAGCAAACGCACCAGCGTGCGCCCCTTGGCGTTGCGATAGATATCCCATTGGATGTTGGCGGCCATCGGCGCGACCGCGTCGCCGCGCCAGTCGCTATTTTCGTAGCTATACATCGTGGCGCGCGGCAGTTGCGCGGACATCCCCGGCAGGCCGAGGATGGCGGCCATCGGAATGACGATTTCGGCGTGTGAGAAGCGCAGCTTGGCGGCGTGGCGCATGTCGCCCCTGGCGACGGCGTCGGTCTCGCCGAAGAAATCGTCGAGCAGCGTGCGCGCCATGCGCCACGTCAGGTCGCCGTTTTCGGCGATGCCCGGGCCTTTTTCGTAGAAGGTCAGCGCGTCCTCGATGGAGGCGAACACGCTTGCCTGCGCCGGCGGCACGTAGCGGGTGAAGTCGGCCCGCACTTCGTCGGGCATGTCGGCCGCCGCCGCATATAGTTCGTACAGCGCCAGCGCGGCGTCGGTGGCGGAGGCGATTTCGGTCCCGCCGTCGCCCGCGAGCGCGTTGGTGAACTTGCCGTCGGCGCTGGTGTAGCTAAAGCCGCCGGTGTTGGCGGCGCGCCGGCGGCCCTGATCCAGCGCGGCGATGAAATCCGGGGTGAACAGGCGTTCGAGCGTGGCGCGCGCCGCTTCGGCCAGGCGTGGTTGCGCGCGGATCGCATCTTCGCGTGCGCGCAACTCGTCGCTCTCCACCCAGCTTTGGTATGCCTGGCTGGCCTGGTAGGTGGCGTGCAGCGGATCGGTCGGACCTGCCGTCTTGTCCTGTTTTTCGCCGAGCTTGTGGAAGTAGAGCAGGAAGTGGTCGGTGCCCGCCGGCCGGCTGGCATGGTCGGATTTGCCGCGCGGCGCCAGCGAGACCGGGCGGGTCAGCAAGGGTTCCAGGCCGGGCTGCCGCGCCACGAGCGAGCGCGTGAAGAAGTAGGCGCTGTCGACGGCGCGGTCCTTGCCCGAGCTGACCACGACGATCTCGCGCCGCTTGTCGGCGGCGTCGCGGAACAGTTCCGGCAAGCGCGCGTGCATGCGCCGCGCCAGTTGCGTGTGTTCAGCCACGCCCTGCGCCGTCTCGTTGCCGTAACCGGGCTTGCCGATGCCGGCCACGCCGTAACCGAGCAGGAAGTTCGCCTTCATCATCGACAGGATATCCGGGCCCAACTCCGTCCCCAGCGGCGTCAAGGCGCCATCCTTCTGCGCCAGCTGCCACAGCCGGTACATCGCCAGATCGGTCTTGAAGCCGCTCAGGCCACGCGAACCGTGGCGCGCCAGCAGCTGGGTGGAGACGGCCCGATAGCCCGGCGGCGGCGCCTCGTAGCCGGCGCCGTCCTGGCGCGGTTGATACGGCGTCTTGGTCTGATAATACTGCTCGCCGGACGCGTTCAACAGCAGCAGGGACAGCGCGGCGCCGGCCGCCAGGGGCAGTGTTTTCATGCCTAGAAGTCTACCCTTGCATTCAGGCTGGCGGTGCGCGGCGCGCCCACGTTCAGATAATTCTCCTGATAGTAGGTCCAGTATTTGCGGTTGGCGATGTTGGAGATGTTGGCGCGCAGGCTCACCATCTTGCCGAAGAAGTGGTGGCGGTAGTTGAAGCCGGCGTCGAACAGCGCCACCGATGGCAGCTGGTTGACGTTGGCCGCGTCCATCGGCAGGTCGCCCAGGTACTGGGTGCCGGCATGCAGGGCCAGACCTGGCAGCACTTCGCGCCAGGTCGCCTGCAGCGAAGCCTGGCGGCGCGGCGCGCCGACGGCGTGCTTGCCCGCGTAGCCCGGCGCGGCGTCTTCCAGTTTGGCGTCCAGCAGCATGATGCCGCCTTCGAGCGACAGGTTTTTCGCCGCCTGCACCACGCTGTTGAACTCCAGGCCCTGGTATTTGGTCTGGCCGTCGGTCACGTAGACGTTGGCGGCGTTGGTGTACTGGGCGCCGCGCTCGATGCGGAACAGCGCCGCGCTGGCGTTCCACAGGCCGTGCTCCGTCTTGACGCCGATCTCGGTCTGTTTGCTCTTGAGCGGAGCGAAGACCTGGTTGGCGTTGGCGGTGGACGTCGGCGCGCTGGCCGCCTGCTCCAGCGCCTCGACGTAGCTGCCGTAGATGGTGGTGTCGGCGCCCGGCTTGAACATCAGCGCGACGGTCGGCGTGGTCTTGTTGGCCGGGTACTCGGCGCTGACCGTGCCCTTGGTCGAGTAGGCGGTGTCCTTGAAGCGCGTGTAGCGGGCGCCCGCCATCGCCGACCAGTTGTCGGTCAGCTTGACGGTGTCGCTGACAAAGGCCGCATCCTGGCGCGTCGCCTCGTCGCGGTAGGTGCCGCCGCTGTAATTGACGGCGGCGACGTTCAGGATGTTCGGCGCGTACAGATTGCCCGTGCCCAGGTAGGTCTTGGGCGTGACCACCGACGATACCGATTCCAGCTTCTGCGAGGTCAGGCCGGCCACCACCTCGTGCCGCAGGCCGGCGGTGTCGAACTTGCCCTGCACGGTGGCCTGCACCTGGTCGAAGCCGTAGTCGTGCAGCTCGGAGGTGACGCGGTCGCGATAGTCGGCCTTGTTGTTGGTGATGTAGTACTGGTCCTTTTTGTAGACGCGGCTCGAATCGGAGGTGCGGTACGACACGTTCGCCATCCAGCCGGGCGCCAGCCGGTATTCCAGGCCGACGGTGAACAGCGAGTATTCGACGTCGCTGCCGGCGCCCGCGCTATTGAGTTTTGTGTCGCCCGCGATCGGCGCCGGCACCTTGACCGACGGCGTGATGACGACGTCGGTGCCGCCGACGCTGCGGCGGCGCTGGTACAGCGCGTCGTAGGTCAGCGCCAGGTCGTCGGTGACACGCCATTCCAGGTTCAGGCCCGCCGCGTTGCGGTTGATCGAGCCGCTTTCCTCCTGGACGCCGCCGTCTTCATGCAGCAGGTTGATGCGGTAGCCAAAGCCGCCTTGCTCGCCCGCGCGGCCGCCCATGTCGATATGCTCCTTGATCGCGCCGCCTTCCTGGTAGCCCATCGCGGCGCTGAAACTGGCGTCGGTGGTGGGGCGCTTGCTGACGTAATTGACGGTGCCGCCGGGCGAGCCGAAGCCGTACATAAAGCCGGTCAGGCCCTTCAGCGCCTCCACGCTCTCGAACATCTCCAGCGGCATTTCGGTGCCGCGGTTGATGTTGGCCAGGCCGTCGACCTTGTAGCCGTTCAAGTCGTCCAGGCGCAGGCCGCGCATCTGGATGGTGGCCGGGTGGGTGCTGATCGGCGGGCTGATGGCGGTGACCGAGGCGTCGTACTTCAGCACCTCGGAGATGCTGGTGGCGAGGCGGTCCTCGATCTCGTCGCTGCTGACGGCCTTGGTGGAGAAGGGCGTATCGAGTTCGGACTTGCGGCCCAACGCGCCGCCGCCGACACTGTCGCCGAGCTTTTTCTTCGCCACCGTGGCGGTGACGACGACGGTCGACAGCGCGCCGCCAAGGGCCTCTTCGGCGAGGACGGCGCCATGCAGCGCGCACAGGCCGGCGGCCGCCAGGGCCAAGTGTAGACGGGAGGGCGTGAAAGTGGTTTTGGAGGACATGAGGGGCGTAAAGAAGTGGCTGAATAAAACCGGCTATCTTGAAGGCCCGATATGACCGCCGTGTGACGGCCGCGCTACCTTACCGATCTGTAATGTGGCGCGAGCTATGCGTTCTGCCGCGTCACGCCAGCGCTTCAGATCTTGCCGGGGCCGGCGTGGGCGGGGACGTTGATCGGGACGTCGCTGGCGGAATAGGGAACCACAATCCGGGCTTGCGGGACGGCCAGGAAGGCCTTCATGACGGCCGAGTCCTCGACGAAATGGTTCTCCTTTGGCGCCGGCTTGGCGATATTGCCGTGGCAATCGCGCCGCAAAGTGCGCTTGCACTCGGTTTGCATGGCGGTGTCGGGGCGGCCCAGCGAACCGAAGACGTTGGCGCCCGAGCCGGCGATGGGCCTGGCGAGATTGTGGAAATAGTTACCCTCGACCAGCACGTTGACGCCGCCGTTCCGACTCTTCGCGGTGCCCGCCTGCGGGGCGTGGGCGGCCGCCCCGGTCCATTCATCGTTGAAGAAGTAGTTATTGACCAGTTGGACCAGCGCCGCCGGACTCTCCACATGTGGCGCCGGTGCGGCCACGTTCTTGAACCAGTTGTTGGCGATGGTGATCGTTTGCGGGCTTCCCGCCATCCGCAAGTTAAAGTGATGCTGGTGGCAGTTCGGGGCGTGGATGTTGCGGCCATCGAAGATGTTCCACGAGACGGTGATGTCGGTGGTCGGGCCGAAGTGGGCGACCAGCATTTGCCGCCCGATGTTACGAAAGCGGTTATGGCTGATCCAGAGGTGGTGCGAGTTGGCGATGGTGATCGCGTCGCCGCCGAACATCAGGCCTTGTTTGATGTCGCTGATCGTGAGATTCCGGACGATGACGTTGCTCACGCTATTGAGGTGGAGCCCCTTGCCCTTTAATCCCGCATGGGGTCCCACGCCGAGCACCGTTTTGTTCGAGCCGACCATCAAAGGATTCTTGCCGGCTCCGTCCATGGCGAGCCGCTTCATCGCAAGGTCGTCGCAACGGCGGTCGTCGGCGTTGCCCAGGATCGGCGCCTCGTTCTTGAATGGCGCGGCGCAGACTTTTCCCAGGTTGCAGACGGAGGCGTCCTCGGGGTCCTCGATGCCGGTGAAGTCTATCGTCTCGGCGAGTTTGATGATGCGCGGGCTGTGGTCGGAACAAAGGCCGCTGGGCCCGACCGTCCGGCACAGTTCATGGGCCAGTTGTGCCGGTGTGTGAACCGTGACGATATCCCTGGTCTGGCCGCCGCCGGTGGTGCCGGCACCGAAGCCTTCGGGGGTGGCCGCCAGCGGCGTGTTCGCCGCG
>DATMSN010000900.1:0-3560 GCA_035565375.1 Duganella sp.
GCCCAGGCCCAGCGCGATCGGCAGCGCGCCCATCAGCGCGGCCAGCGTGGTCATCATGATCGGCCGGAAGCGCAGGATGCACGCCTCGCGGATCGCCTCGGCCGGCGTGCGGCCCTCGTTGCGCTGCACGTGCAAGGCGAAGTCGATCATCATGATGGCGTTCTTCTTGACGATGCCGATCAACATCAGGATGCCGATGATGGCGATCATCGTCAGGTCCAGGTTGAACAGGCGCAAGGTCAGCAAGGCGCCGACGGCCGCCGACGGCAGGCCGGCCAGGATGGTCAGCGGGTGGATATAGCTTTCATACAGCACGCCCAGCAGCACGTAGATGACGCCCAGCGCGGCCAGGATCAGGATCAGCTGGCTGCCCTGCGAGTTCTGGAACACCGCCGCGTCGCCGCCGTAGTTGGTGATGATCGAAGGCGGCAGGCTCATGGCGGCGCCCATGCGGTCGATCTTGGCCGTGGCCGTGCCCAGCGGCACGTCCGGCGCCAGGTTGAACGACAAGGTGATCGCCTGCAACTGGCCCTGGTGGTTGACGGCGGTCGGGCCGATGGTGCGCTCGACGCTGGCAAAGCTCGACAGCTTGACCAATTGGCCGCTCTTGTTGCGCACCGAGATCCTGGTCAGCGCGCTATCGAACTGGCGGTCGGCGTCGGCCGCCTCCAGGATCACGTAATAGCTGGCGGCCGGCGAATAGATGGTCGACACCTGGCGCTCGCCGAAGGCCAGGTAGAGCGCGGTGCGGATGTCGCCGATCGCCACGCCGAGGTGGTTGGCCTTGTCGCGGTCGATCTTCAGCGACGCCTGCAAGCCCTTGTTCTGCGAATCGCTGGTGACGTCGCGGAAGTCGGGATCGGCGCGCATCTGGTCGAGGAACTTCTGCGCCCAGTCGTTGAGCGCGCCTGGGCTGACCGACTGCAGGGTGTATTGGTAGCGGCTCTTGGACTGGCGTCCGCCCAGCTGCAGGTTTTGCACCGGGCTCAGATACACGGCGATGCCGGGCACGGCCTTGGTGGCCTTGCGCAGGCTGTCGAGCACCTGCGGCATCTTCTGGCGCTGGTTGCGCGGCTTGAGCACCAGGAACATGCGCCCGCCGTTGCCGCCGCTGACGAAGGAGGTGACGTCCTGCACGTTGGGGTCGGCGCGGATGACGTCGACCACGCGGTCCTGCAGCGCCATCAGCGCGGCCGACGAGATGTCCTCGGAGGCCTCGGTGTTGACGCGGATCTGGCCCAGGTCCTCCTCGGGGAAGAAGCCTTTCGGGATCGTCATGTACAGCAGCACCGTCAGCGCGAACGTGCCCAGCGCGGCCAGCAGCACCACCGGCCGGTGGCGCAGCGCCATGTCCAGCGTGCGGGCGTAGCCGTTGCGCAGCGCCGTGAAGCCGGTCTCGAACCAGCGGCCGATGAAGTTGCCCTGGTCGTGCTCGGGATCGATGGTGTCGGCCGGCAGCAGGCGGCTGGCCAGCATCGGCACCAGCATCAGCGACACCGCCGCCGACACCAGCACCGACAGCGCCACGACGACGGCGAATTCATGGAACATCAGGCCGATCACGCCGGGCATGAAGAAGATCGGGATGAACACGGCCACCAGCGAGACCGAGATCGAAACGATGGTGAAGCCCATCTCCCTGGCGCCGACCAGCGACGCCTGCAGCGGTTTCTTGCCCATCTCGATGTGGCGCACGATGTTTTCCAGCACCACGATGGCGTCGTCGACCACCAGGCCGACGGCCAGGGTGATGCCCAGCAGCGAAACGTTGTCGAGGCTGTAACCGAAGGCGTACAGCAGCGCCAGCGCGCCCAGCAGCGAGATCGGCATCGTGATCGCCGGGATGAAGGTGGCGGCGGCGCGGCGCAGGAACAGGAAGATCACCAGCACGACCAGGAAGATCGTCAGCAGCAAGGTCAGGTTGACGTCGTGGATGGCCTCGCGGATCGACACCGAGCGGTCGTTGACGAGGTTGATGCTGATCGACGCCGGCAACTGGTTCTTGAAGCGCGGCAGCAACCTGCGCACGCCGTCGACCACCTGCACGGTGTTGGCGTCGGGCTGGCGCTGCACCAGCAGCACGATCGAGCGCTCGCCGTTGTAGCTGCCGGCGGTCTTGACCGACTGGAAGCTGTCCTCGACGGTGGCGACGTCCTTCAGGCGCACCGGCTGGCCGTTGCGCATGGCCACGATCAGCTCGGCGAACTCGGACGCCTTCATCAGCTGGGCGTTGCCCTGGATCGTCAGGGTCTGGCTGGGGCCGTCCAGGATGCCCAGCGGCGTGTTGGCGTTGGCCGACTTGATCGCCTGCTGCAGCTCGTCCAGGGTCAGGTCGCGCGCGTTCATCAGGTCCGACTTGGCGCGCACGCGCACGGCGAAGCGCTTCTGGCCGTTGACGCTCACCTGCGCCACGCCCGGCAGGGTCGACAGGCTGGGGGCGATCAGGTTCTCGGCGTAGTCGTTCAGCTCGGCCAGGCTCATCGACGGCGACGTCATCGTCATGAACAGCACCGGCGCGTCGGCCGGGTTGACCTTGCGGTAGGACGGCAGGTCGGTCATCTCGACCGGCAACTGGCGCTGGGCGCGCAGCAGCGCCGCCTGGACGTCGACGGCCGCCTCGTTGACGTTGATGCTGGGGTCGAACTCCAGGGTCAGCGAGGAGTTGCCCAGCGTGTTGGTGGAGGTGATCAGCGACAGGCCGGCGATGGTGGAGAACTGCTTTTCCAGCGGCAGCGCGACCGACGAGGCCATCGTGTCGGGCGAGGCGCCGGGCAGGTCGGCCGAGACGTTGATGACCGGCGTGTTATAGCTCGGCAGCGCCGCGACCGGGATGTAGAAATACGACAGCACGCCCGCCAACACCAGGGTCAGCGACAGCAGCACCACCATCACCGGGCGCCGGATGCATAACTCGGAAAGGTTCATCGCTTAGCCCTTCTGTTTGGCCGTATCCACCGGCTTGTCGGCCCCGGCGATGCGCACCTTGCCGCCCGGCCGCAGGTTTTGCTTGCCGTCGACGATGATTTTTTCGCTGCCGCTCAATCCGGACACGGCGGCCTGGTCGCCAAACGAGTGCAGCCGCTTGATGTTGACCACCCTGGCCGACTGGTCGCCATCGACCGCGTAGACGAAGGTGCCACGGGTGTTGCTGATGATAGCGTTTTGCGGGATCACCGTCGCGTCTTTTAACACGTGGGAGGTCAGCTGGGCGTTGACGTACTGGCCCGGCCACAGGCTGGCGTTGCGGTTGTCGAACTGGGCCTTGACGCGGATGACGCCGGCCACCGGGTCGACCGTGTTGTCGATGAAGCTGAGCACGCCGTTGACTTCCTTGTCCGAGTTGCTCAGCGCGACCTTGACCGGCACCGCGCCGCGCTGCTTGGCTTCCAGCAGCGCGCCCAGCGCCGATTCCGGCAGCGTGAAGGCGACGTTGATCGGATCGAGCTGGGTGACGGTCGCCAGCGACGTCTCCAGCTGCACCAGGCTGCCCGGATAGACGTTGATGGCGCCGACCCGGCCCGTCATCGGCGCGCGGATCGTCGTGTAGCTGGCGTCGACGC